>JBJMOZ010000204.1:0-2514 GCA_045803465.1 Gemmatimonadales bacterium
TCTGGTCCTACCATCATGCCGTGCCGCTCGACACGCCGCTCTGCTGCGGCAACGTCAACCGCGGCGTGGCCGTCGCGGCGGGAAAGGTGTATCTCGGCGCGGCGAACGGGCATCTCGTGGCGCTCGATGCCACCACGGGCCGCGAGATCTGGGACGTGCCGTTCGCCGACGTCCGCAGCGGCGAGAGCGCGACCGCGGCGCCGCTGGTGGTCAAGGGACTCGTCATCGTCGGGAGCTCCGGTGGCGAGTACGGCACGCGAGGCCACATCGACGCCTTCGACCTGGAAACCGGTGCACGTGCGTGGCGTCGCTACACGATCCCGAAGCCCGGCGAGCCGGGCTCGGAGTCGTGGGAGGACGAGGACAAGACGGCGTGGCAGCGGGGCGGCGGCGCGGCCTGGATCACCGGCACCTACGATCCCGCGCTCGACCTGCTGTACTGGGGCACCTCGAACCCCGGCCCCGTCTTCGACGGCGCACCACGGCCCGGCGCCAATCTGTTCACGAATTCGGTGCTCGCGCTCGATCCCGACGACGGCGCCATCCGCTGGCACTACCAATGGACGCCGCACGACGTCTGGGACTATGACGGCATCAGCGAAAACATCCTGTTCGAGCACGAGGGGAAGAAGCTGCTCGGTCACTTCGACAAGAACGGCTACTTCTTCCTGCTCGATCGCACCGACGGCAAGTTCGTGCGTGCGACGCCCTTCGCGCGGACCACGTGGGGCCGCATCGATCCGGCGAGCGGTGCCGTGACCGTGTCGCGCGTGCCGACGCCCGGCGGCATGGACATCTGTCCCGGACCGGCCGGGGCGAAGGAATGGAACCACGGCGCGTTCAGCCCGCGGACACAACTCCTATACGTGCCGGTGGTGGAGAAGTGCGGCCGTTTCATCGCGCGGCACGCCACGTTCAAGGAGAGCCTGCCGTACCTCGGCGGCGACTTCGAGAATCGCGGCATGGACGGCTGGGGTCAGGTGAAGGCGATCGACCCCGCGACCGGTCGAGAGGCATGGACGTGGCGCGGTGAATACCCGATGGTGGGCTCCCTGCTCGCCACCGGCGGCGATCTCCTCTTCGCTGGCGAGCCGACGGGCATGTTCGATGCCTTCGATGCCCGCACCGGTGAGCGGCTCTGGCAGTTCCAGACGGGCAGCGGCATCCGGGGCAGCCCGATCACGTACAGCGTGAACGGGAAGCAGTACGTCGCGGTGCCGTCGGGATGGGGCGGATGGGTGGAAGGCTTCGCGCCGGAGCTCTACGGGGCGCAGCGGGGCCAGACGCTCTTCGTGTTCGCGCTACCCTAGGATCAGCTCGGCGGCTGCGGCGAGATCGGCGACGGACCGATAGCCGGCCGCGTGGACCGGCGCATCCTCGGTCCGGTCGCCGGAGAGCACGTGCAGCGCCGTCCCGCCGAGGATCCCGGCCGGCAACAGGTCGCGCAGCCGGTCGCCGATGTACCAGCTCGCACTCGGATCGATCCCGAAGCGCTCGATGGCATCCTCGTAGAGCCCCGTGGCCGGTTTCCGGCAGCGGCAGTCGCCGGTGATGTCGGGATGGTGCGGGCAGTACAGCTGCGCGTCGAGTCGCGCGCCATCCGCAGCGAACAGCTCCGCCACGTGTGTGGCCACGGCCAGGTAATCGTGCTCGCTCAGCAGGCCGCGGGCGATCCCCGACTGGTTCGTGACCACCACCGTGCGCCAGCCCGCCGCATTGAAGCGTGCCACCGCTGCCGTCGCGCCCGGGATCAGGCGCACCTCGGCCGGGTCGCGCACGAAGCTCGTATCCTCGATGAGCGTGCCGTCGCGATCGAGGAACACCGCGGGCACCCCGCTCACGCTTCCTGCTCCAGTTCCGTCGCGATCCCCATGAGCGCCGCCACGACGACCGGCACGTCGTCGTCCGAGAGCGTGCGCGGGTCGAGCGTCACCCGGTCCCGCTCGACGCGCGCGATCACCGGCGGGGCTCCGAGGCGGAGCCGCAGCGCCAGCCCGTTCGCGCCGATCTCGCCGCCGTCGAGCGACACCAGCGTCGTGGGCAGCACCGCACCGGGAAAGGCGCCGCCGCCGACGGCGGACGTCCCGGGCGCGAGCGCGGGCGCATAGCGCATCGGGATGGCGGCGACGAGGCGTTGCGCGCGTGCGGACAGCGTGGCGGCATCGGCCGTGAGCATGCGCAGTACGGGGATCTCCCGCAGCGCCGTAGCGGGATCCTCGTACAGCGCGAGCGTGGCCTCGAGGGCGGCAAGCGTGAGCTTGTCGGCCCGCAGCGCGCGGGCGAGCGGATTGGCGCGGCAGCGCTCCACCAGCAGGCGGGCACCCACGATGCAGCCGGCCTGCGGCCCGCCCAGCAGCTTGTCGCCGCTGAAGAGCACAAGATCGGCGCCGGCCGTCACCGCATCGGACACGCGCGGCTCGGTCGTGAGACCCCAGGCCGAAAGGTCCGTGAGCAGGCCGCTGCCGATGTCGTGCAGAAACGGCACGCCCACCTCGCGCGCCAGCACGGCGAGAT
>JBJMOZ010000019.1:0-3555 GCA_045803465.1 Gemmatimonadales bacterium
CCGAGCGCGCGGCGCAGCCCCTTTTCCGAGGTGCGCGCCGCGATGAGCGCGTTGCCGGCGCTGCCCGGCTGCACCGGTGTCACGTCGAAGCTTCCCGCATCCGAGGCGAAGTCCTCCAGCATCTCGGTGGCGGTGAGGTAGCGGCGATCGGGATCGGCGCGGAGCGCGCGCAGCACGATGCGCTCGATGGTGCGCGGGCAGGTGGGACGGATCTCGGTCGGGCGGCGGATGGCGTCGGGGTCGAGTGCCGGCTCCTGTCCCGTCACCGCGAAGTAGAGCACGGCGCCCGCGGTGTACATGTCGCAGGTGGACTCGCCGGGCGAGCCGTCGCGGATCTCGGGCGCCATGAAGGCGAGTCCCGTGGGCCCGACGCCGGGCGGAATCGCCGTCAGCACGGCGCTGCAGAAGCGAACGTCGGTGATGGTCCCGCGGCCCGCCTGGCTCAGCACGATCGACGCCGGCACGATGCGGCGGATGAGGATGCCGGCCGCGTGACAGTGCTCGAGCGCGCTGAGCAGGTCGCGCGCGAGCGTGTGCACCGTGGGAATGAGGCGCGGGCCGCGCTGCGCCGCATCGAGCAGGCTCTCCCCGTCCACCCAGTTGCCGACGCGATACGCGACGTCGCCCACCACGGCGACGTCGTAGACATGGCGGATCGCCGGATGGTCGAGCTGGGCGAGCGCTTCCGCTTCGCGCAGGAACCACGTGCGGGTGGAGTCGTCGAAGTAGAAGTTGACCCGGATGCTGACGCGGCGGTTCAGCGCGCGGTCGATGCCGACGAAGAGGATCCGTTCGTTGTTCGCTGCGATGACCCGTTCGAGCCGGTAGCGGGCTCCCAGCGCCTGCTCGGCGCGCTCGAAGTGGTCGTCGGGGGTGGCGAGGGACATCCAGCCGCGCGTTCAGCCTTCCAGGAGGGCGACGGTCACGGCGTTCCGCCCGCCGCGCTTGGCGCGATAGAGCGCCGCGTCGGACGCGGCCATCACGCTGTGGACGGTGGTGCCGTGCTCGGGGCACTCGGCGAGGCCGAAGCTGGCGCTGCAGGACCCGAACTCCGGGTGCAGCTGTTCCAGGCGCGCGAAGCCCGCCTGCACGCGAGAGACGAACACCATCGCCTCCTCGGGACGGGTCATGGGCAGGATCACGAGAAACTCGTCGCCGCCGAGGCGACCACAGACGTCGAGCGTGCGGCACTCGCGGCGGAGCACCGCGGCCACCTCGATCTGGAGACGGTCGCCGGCGGCGTGGCCGAGGGTGTCGTTGACGTTCTTGAAGCGGTCGAGGTCCACGAGGATAACCGTGGTCCGGAGCTGGTGGCGCAGGCTGCGTGAAATCTCGGCGCCGAGGCGTTCCTCGAGCGCACGACGATTGTAGAGGCCCGTGAGTTCGTCCGTCGTGGCAGCGCTCTGCAACTGGGTCACGAGCTCGCTGTTCTTGAGCGCGATCGCCGCTGCGAAGGAGAGCGTCCCGGCCAGCTCGAGCTCGGCGCGGCCATACGGCTTGTCGCTGATCCGTGGCCCCAGCACCAGCACCGCCATGCGCTCGGCGCCGGCGTCGAGCGGCACCACCACTTCGGCGCCGCCGCCGAAGAGCTGCGCCACTCCCACCTCGTTCGTATGCAGCGCCGCGCTTCCGGGCGGCACTTCGTGGTCGAGCGCTGCGGCGTCGACCGGCACCGGACGGCGTCGGTCGTTCAGTGCCCGGAAGACGCGGGGCACGAACCTGCCACCCTCGGGCCGGTAGAGGCAGGCCCACCAGGCGAAGAACACCTCAGCCATGAAGTCCAGGATCAACTGCTCGGTTTCCTCGGTGGAATGCACCGAGCTCAGCAGGCGCGCCACCTGACGCAGGGCGCGCAGCTGGAACGCCGCATCGTCCAGGGCTGCTTGTCGCTCCACCAGGATACCGCGCAGCTCCGTCACCACCGAGAGCGCCAGCACCAGCGGCATCGCCACGGAGCGCAACTGGGCTACCAGGCTCTCCTCGGCCGAGACGACCACCAGCGTCGCGCCACTCGACAGCCGGGCCACTTCCGTGGCTTGCTCGAAACCCCTCAGCGGTCCTACCCGCGGGAAGGACGCATTCGGGCTCGTGATGCTGATCCAGATCTGTTCCGACTGCAGTCGCTGGGCGAGGATGGCCCGGCAGCGCTCGAACAGCTCGGCCTCGGTACGTGCGCTCTGGCACGCCGCGGCAAAGGCGCTCGGCAGGTTCGACAGCAGCACGGGCGGTGACATGGAGTCCATCACTTACCGGATCAAGGGGAGGATCACTCGCTCAGGACCTCTGATTGAGCATACGATGGGCCAGCGCGGCAGCCTGAAGCTAACCGATTGAGGCAAAGTGGGTTATCGAAGGTTGATCCGACCACCCGGCGGTGGCGTGACGCGACCCCCGAGGCGTTCCGCAATGTGGCTCGCAAGGAGGTCCGCCGCCCGAGGGGCACGCGCAGCGGCGACACAGACCTCGCTCGCCTCGGGCAGCCGGTAACCGTCGCCGCCGGCGCAGGCGAGGTACGTGGGCATCGCCACGCGCACTCGGTCGTTCTTGGAGATGAGTCGGTTGTCGCTGTCGGTCAGCTGGCCGGCGAGGCGCGCGCCCGAGGCGTGCTCGGGATCGACCGTGTAGCGAAGCCCGGACACCTGCAGAAATCCGCCCGTGCCGATGACTCCATTTGAGACACCGCGCTCGAGCATCTCGCGAAGCCGACCGCCGTTCATCGGCACGACGACGACGCGCGTGTCGTCGGCGAACGGGAATATGGACTCGAGGGTGTAGCGCCGCAGCGGACCGGGCGGCAGCCAGTCGTCGAGGCGCAGCGCGCCGGCATTGATGACGGCGGCATCGGCGCCGGTGCCCATGCGCATCGCGTCCGTCACGAGGTCGGCGAAGGGGGCTTCGGTGCGGCGCAGCGTGACGTCGGTCGCGTCGAGCGAGTCGACCAGCGTCCCGACCAGCGCGTCAGGCCCGAGCCGCGCCGTGACACTGTCCCGCCAGGCGTCGACGATCCGCTGCACCGCCGGATCGGCGACGAGGTTGGGCCGGACGTCGAGGATGCGGGCGACCTGCCGCCACTCGCCCTTCTTGCCCCACAACGTGACGAACTGCGCCGAGCGCGCATTGGCGTCCGAGGTGACGACGTAGCGCGCACCCACCTGGACGGTGGCCGCCTGTCGCCCACTGCCGCCGAGTATGAGCTCGAGCTGGCCCTCCCGGCCCAGCAACGCGAGGTCGGCATCGAGGGTCTGGTGGGTGACGGCCACGATGAGGTCGGCGCCGAGCTTGCCGAGGGAATCGATGGCGACGCGGGCGGCCGCATCGGGGTCGCCACAGCGGCCACCCTTCGCCACGACCGGCGCGGTGAGACCGAACAGGCCTACCATCTGGCCGTGGACGCGCACCGTGTCCCATGCGAGCACGCCGGGCATCGCCGAGCTGTCGGGTGCCGTGCAATTGGCCGACAGCCACTTGAACGTCGCGGCGGCGATGCGCTGCTGCAGCGAATCGGGTGGCAGGTCGAGGTCACGACTGCCGAAGGTGACGTAGTCGATGCCGCTC
>JBJMOZ010000067.1:0-2964 GCA_045803465.1 Gemmatimonadales bacterium
AAGCCCGAGAACATCCTGTTGCAGGACGGGAGTGCGCTCGTGGCCGACTTCGGCATCGCGCTCGCCGTGCAGCAAGCCGGCGGGTCCCGCATGACGCAGACGGGCATGTCGCTCGGCACGCCGCACTACATGAGCCCCGAGCAGGCGATGGGGGAGCGCGAGATCGGCCCGCGCAGCGACGTGTACGCGCTTGCCGCGATGGCGTACGAGATGCTCGCCGGCGAGCCGCCCTTCACGGGGCCGAACTCGCAGGCCATCATGGCGAAGGTGCTCACCGAGCAGCCGCAGCTGCTGCGACTCAAGCGGCCGACCGTCGCGCCCGCGACCGAAGCGGCCATCATCACCGCGCTGCAGAAGCTTCCGGCCGACCGCTTCGCCTCGGCGGCGAGCTTCGCCGATGCGCTCACGAACATGTCCGCCACGCTGCCGATGACGGCCGTGCTGCCGTCCATGCGTCCGGTCGACTCCGGTCGATGGCGCTGGGCGGCGCTCGCGGCAGGCGCCATGGCGCTGGTGTCCACCGGTATCGCGCTCCGGGCCGTGCGGCACACGCCGGACGCGCCGGTCACTCGCGTCAGCGTCGCGGTCCCCAAGGCGGAGCGGCTCCGCACGGTGCCCACGCGCCGGTTCGCGATCGCTCCCGACGGGTCGCGCATCGTCTACGTCGGTCCGGACACCTTGGGCACGCGGCTGTGGGTACGGGAACTCGATGAGCTCGCCGCCCGTCCGTTGGCGGGCACCGAGGGCGCGCTGGCGCCGTTCTTCTCGCCGGACGGCAATTCGGTCGGGTTCTTC
The DNA here is from genome assembly GCA_045803465.1 of Gemmatimonadales bacterium. Taxonomy (GTDB): domain Bacteria; phylum Gemmatimonadota; class Gemmatimonadetes; order Gemmatimonadales; family GWC2-71-9; genus JAGGAG01. The sequence goes on from JBJMOZ010000067.1 coordinate 796, forward strand.
ACCGGCATTCCCGGCGACCTGCGGGTGGTTCCCGTGTCCGGGGGCCCGACGATGACCATCGTGCGCGAGTCGGCCAACCCGTGGGGCGGCGACTGGAGCGCGGACGGCACGATCTATTTCGTGAACGGCGAATCCCGCGTTGCCAAAGTGCCCGCCAAGGGTGGCGCCTCCGAGGCGATCAGCGGACTCGACTCGGCCCGCGGCGTGACCGAGCACGACTGGCCTCAGGTGTTGCCCGGTGGCCGGACGCTGCTGGTGCAGATCTGGCATTCGTCCATCGGCGACACCGAGATCGGCGTCCTGGATCTCGCGACCGGACAGGCCACTCCCCTCATCAAGGACGCGGTCTACGGTCGGTACCTGCCTACGGGGCACATTCTCTTCACCACACTCGGCGGCGCGTTGCTGGTGGTGCCGTTCGACGCCAAGCAGTCGGCGCTCACGGGCCCCGCCACGGCGATCGTCGAAGGCGTGCAGGTGGAGAACATGAGCGGTGCCGGCCAGTTCGCCGTGGCCGACAACGGCACGATGCTCTACATGCCGGGCGGCGGCGCCGGAAGCCAGTTGCCCAGCTGGGTGGATCGGACAGGTCATGCGACGCCCGTCGATTCGGCGTGGCGCGGCAACTTCACGGACATCGCGCTGTCCCCGGATGGGACCCGGCTCGCCGTCTCCTCGCCCGGTGCCGACGGCGAGCAGATCTGGGTCAAGCAGCTGCCGGCCGGCCCCTTGTCCCGCCTCACGTTCGGCGGCCCCACGAACACGCGCCCGACGTGGACGCCCGACGGCCGGCGGATCGCGTTCATCTCCTCGCGAGGCGGCAAGCGCAACGCCTGGATCCAGCGGGCCGACGGCAGCGCCGAGGCGGACTCCTTGCTCGCGCATCCCACGCAGGTGGATGAAGTCGCATTCACCCCGGATGGACGGCGCGCCGTGGTGCGCTTCGGCAGCGGCGGCGACAACGGCAATCGCAACCTCTTCCTGCTGGTACCCGGCGACACCGCCGCGCCCACCTCGCTCGTCGCCGGCCGCTTCGAGGAGTTTGGTCCGCATGTTTCGCCGGACGGCCGCTGGTTCGCCTATGCCTCGAACGAGTCGGGGCGAAACGAGGTGTACGTCCGCCGGCTGGACGATCCGGGGGCCGGGAAGACCCAGGTCTCCATCGATGGCGCCGTCGAGCCGCGCTGGGCGCACAACGGCCGTGAGCTCTTCTTCCGCTCGAGCCGGGGCGAGATGCTCTCCGCCGACGTGACGCTGGGCGACGCCTTCTCGGCTCGTCCGCCCCGCGTCCTGTTCAGCACGGCGAACATGGTCTGGGATTTCAATCATCGTGCCTACGACGTCACCGCCGACGACCAGCGGTTCCTGATGATCGTGAACACCATGAACGACATCGGGGAACTGGTGCTGGTGACGAACTGGTTCACCGAACTGCGTGCACGCACGGCAGGCGCGAAATGAGCACACCGGTCGACCGCCTCGGCGTCGCGCTGAGCGACCGCTACCGCCTCGAGCGTGAGCTCGGCCAGGGTGGCATGGCCACCGTCTACCTCGCGCAGGATCTCAAGCACGACCGGCAGGTGGCCATCAAGGTGCTCCGCCCCGAGCTCGCCGCCGTCATCGGCGCGGAGCGCTTCGTGAGCGAGATCAAGACCACGGCCAACCTGCAGCATCCACACATCCTCCCGCTGCACGACTCGGGGGAGGCAGACTCGTTCCTGTTCTACGTCATGCCGTTCATCGAGGGCGAGACGCTGCGTGACAGGCTCACCCGCGACAAGCAGCTGCCGATCCCGGAGGCGGTGCGGATCACCAAGGAAGTGGCCTCCGCGCTCGAGTACGCACACAAACGCGGCGTCATCCATCGCGACATCAAGCCCGAGAACATCCTGCTGCACGACGGCGCGGCACTGGTGGCCGACTTCGGCATCGCACTCGCCGCGAGCAAGGCGGGCGGCGATCGCATGACGCAGACCGGCATGAGTCTCGGCACGCCGAGCTACATGAGCCCCGAGCAGGCCATGGGCGATCGCGACATCGGACCGCGCAGCGACGTGTACGCGCTCGGTGCGATGGCCTACGAGATGCTCGCCGGCGAGCCGCCGTTCACCGGCAGCTCCGCACAGGCCATCGTCGCCAAGGTGCTCACCGAGGAACCCGCGTCGATCA
>JBJMOZ010000084.1:0-2892 GCA_045803465.1 Gemmatimonadales bacterium
TGCGCTACCGCCGGCAGGTGCTGGCGCTCAAGCAGTATTTCGCGCAGCGGCACGGGACCGTGCTCATGGTGGATGACCGCACCAGTGCCGCGGGGGACATGGTGCTCTTCAGCCTCGCCCATGGCGTGATCAGCCTCGAGCGTCACACCCCGGAATTCGGCGTACTGCGCCGGCGCGTCCAGATCCCGAAGCTGCGTGGGCGTGCCTTCCGGGAGGGATTCCACGACTTCAAGATCCGCCGCGGCGGACTCGAGGTATTTCCGCGCCTGGTGGCGGCGGAACACGGGCGAGACTTCGAGACCGACGCGATCCTGAGCGGCATCCCGCGATTCGACGCCTTGCTCGGGGGCGGTCTCACCCGCGGCACGAGTACGCTGATCCTCGGTCCGGCGGGTTCGGGCAAGTCGACTCTCGCGACGCAATTCCTCATCGAGGCCGCGCGCTGCGGCGACCGCAGCGCCGCCTTCATGTTCGACGAGTCCTACCACACCTTCCGGATGCGGTCGTCGGGCGTCGGTCTCGACGTCGACTCCGCGATAGCGCGTGACATGCTCGAACTGAGGCAGGTGGATCCCGCCGAGCTCTCGGCGGGGGAATTCGCAGACAACGTGCGTGAAGCCGTGGAGAAGCGCGGCGTGAAGCTGGTGGTGATCGACAGCCTCAACGGGTACCTGCATGCCATGCCCGAGCAGAGCTTGCTGCTCTTGCACCTGCACGACCTGCTGAGCTACCTCGGGCAGCAGGGCGTCACCACCATCATGGTCATGGCGCAGCATGGCCTCGTGGGCAGCCGGATGGGGACGCCGGTGGACACGACGTACCTGGCCGACACGGTGCTGCTGACGCGCTTCTTCGAGTTCGGCGGCGAAGTGCGCCGGGCGCTGTCCGTGATCAAGAAGCGGACGGGAGAACACGAGCGCACGATCCGCGAGTTCTTCTTCACCAGGACGGGCCTCGAGATGGGCGAGCCGCTCAGACAGTTCTACGGCATTCTCGGCGGCGAGCCGCACCGGAACGAGGACGCCGAGGTGCAAGGGACCGACGGTGCCCACCGCTAACCTGCGCATCCTGATGCTCGCCCCCACGGGGGCGGACGCCCGGGTGGGAGCCCGGGTGCTCGAGGATGCGTCGATGTCGTGCCATGCGTGCGCCGACCTCGCCGAATTGTGCCGGGAGATCGGACGCGGCGCGGGCGTGGTGCTGCTGACGGAGGAGTCGATCGTCGAGCAGCCACAGCCCCTCGTGGAGGCGCTCGCGGGGCAGGCGCCCTGGTCGGACCTGCCGGTGCTGCTGCTTGCCGACTACGGCGCCGACGCGGCGGCGGCGGCCTGGGCCATGGACATGCTCGGGAACGTCACCGTGCTCGACCGGCCGGTGCGCGTGGCGACGCTGGTGAGCGCGCTGCGCACGGCGCAGCGCGCCCGGCGCCGCCAGTACGAGTTGCGCGACCATCTCGAGAACTCGTCGTTGCTCGCGGCGATCGTGCAGTCGTCGGACGACGCCATCATCGGCCAGTCGCTGGATGGCATCATCCGCTCATGGAATGCCGGCGCCGAACGGCTCTTCGGTTACTCGGTGGCGGAGGCGCTCGGCCGGCCGCTTGCGTTCCTGCTGCCCGTCGAGCGTCAGGCCGCGGACGAGGCCGCCCTGACACGACTCAAGATCATCGGGCGTGCGGAACGCTTCGAGACGGTCTTCCTCGACAAGGAGGATCAGTCGGTGGATGTGGCCGTCACGCTCTCCGCCGTCCGCGACGTCACGGGCGCCGCGATGGGCGTGTCGCGCATCGTCCGCGACATCGGCGACCGCAAGCGCGCCGAAGCAGCAATCCGCGAGAGCGAGGCGCGATTTCGCCTCATGGCCGATGCCGCGCCCGTGCTCATCTGGCTCTCCGACCGCACGGGCGGGTGCGCCTGGTTCAACCGCTCCTGGCTCGAGTTCACCGGGCGCTCCTTCCTCGAGGAACAGGGCGACGGGTGGGCCAAGGGCGTGCACCCGGACGATCTCGAGCGCGGCGTCGCCTCCTATCTCGAAGCGTTCTCGCGGCACGAGCCCTTCATGGTGGAGTACCGGCTTCGCCGCTACGACGGCGAGTACCGCTGGCTGCTGAACACGGGCAGGCCGCTCTACGACCCGCGCGGCGCCTTCATCGGATACATCGGCTCCGGCCTGGACATCACGGAGCGACGCGACGCCGCGGAGTTGCTCCAGGAGGCGGATCGCCGGAAGGACGAGTTCCTCGCCACCCTGGGTCACGAGCTGCGCAATCCGCTCTCGCCGATCCGGAACGGGCTGCACATCCTGCGGCTCAGCCAGGACCCCGCGGCGCGCGAGCGGCTCGTGGGGATGATGGAGCGCCAGGTCGACCACCTGGTGCGCCTGGTGGACGACCTGCTCGAGGTGTCACGCATCAGTCGCGGCAAGATCGAGCTGCGACGCGAACGGGTGGAGCTCGGGCCGATCGTGCACAGCGCGATCGAGGCGTGCCGTCCGTTGCTGCAGCAGGAGGGCCACGAGCTCCTGGTCGATCTGCCCTCCGAGCCCATCGTGCTGGATGCCGATGCCGTCCGCCTCGTCCAGGTGGTCGCCAACCTCGTCAACAATGCCGCGAAGTACACCGAGCCGGGCGGCAACATCCGCGTGGCAGCGCGCGTGGGCGATGGCGTGGTGGAGCTGTCGGTGCTGGACGACGGCGTCGGCATCCCGCCCGAGATGCTGCCGAGCGTCTTCGAGATGTTCGCGCAGGTCAATCGCACCCTCGGCCGCTCGCAGGGCGGGCTCGGGATCGGACTGGCGCTGGTGCGGCACCTCGTCGGGCTGCACGGCGGGTCGGTGGAGGCGCACAGCGGCGGCGACGGCAAGGGCAGTGAATTCGTGGTGCGCCTGCCGCTG
>JBJMOZ010000094.1:0-6984 GCA_045803465.1 Gemmatimonadales bacterium
TTGAGCTCGACGCGCTCCCCAGCCACTGCGCCGATGTAGACGCCGTTGTCCGTGAGCACGCCGTCCACGTCCAGCACGACGAGTCGGACACGGGCCGCCGCGGACCCATCAAGCACGAACCACGTCCCGCGCCCGGGCCCACACGTCCAGCGTGGGCGCCATCAGGTCGTACAGGCGCGCGAGCGGCCACTGGGTCGCAGCATCGCTGAGCGCCTGCGCCGGATCGGGATGCGTCTCCAGGAAGAAGCCATCGGCGCCGGCCGCGGCCGCGGCGAGCAGGAGCGGTGGAATGAACTCGCGCAGGCCACCGCTGGTGCCACCGGCGGCCTGCCCCGGCTGCTGCACGCTGTGCGTGGCGTCGTAGATCACCGGCGCTCCCGTGGCGTCGGCCATGCGGCGGAAACTCCGCATGTCCACCACGAGATCGCCATACCCGAAGAAACTGCCGCGCTCCGTGACGGCCACATCTGCGCTTCCGGACTCGCGCACCTTCTCGATGGCGCCGAGCATCGCCTCGGGCGCCATCCACTGGCCCTTCTTCACGTTCACGGGGTGACCGGTGCGGCCGGCGGCCACGAGCAGGTCGGTCTGCCGGCACAGGAACGCGGGGATCTGCAGCACATCCACCACGCCGGCCACCGGTGCGGCCTGTGCCGGCTCGTGGATGTCGGTGAGGAGCGGCAGTGCCGTGAGTGCACGGACCCGCTCGAGCGCGCGCAGCCCCTCGTCGAGGCCTGGGCCGCGCGCGCCGCTGAGCCGCGCGCGGTTCGCCTTGTCGAAGCTGGCCTTGAAGCAGACCGGAATGCCGAGCCGCACGGCAAGGGCGGCGAGCGCCTCCGCCGTGCGGGACATCACGTCGCCGGGCTCCACGACGCAGGGCCCGGCGATGATGAACGGCGTTTCCCGGAAGCTCCAGCTCACGCGTTCGCCTGCATCATGGGCTTGGCGGCCTGCGGCTCGTGGAGCCGCCTCGCCAGTGCGGCGCCCACGAAGCCGGCGAAGAGCGGATGCGGACGGTTGGGCCGCGACTTGAGCTCGGGATGGAACTGGCAGCCGAGGAACCACGGATGGTCCGGCAGCTCGATCATCTCCACCAGCCCGCCGTCGGGGGACTGGCCCGAGAGGCGCAAGCCGAACTCCGCCAGCACGTCGCGATAGGCGTTGTTCACCTCGAAGCGGTGCCGATGACGCTCGCTGATCTCGTTGGTACCGTATGCCTGCGCGGCCTTGGAGTTGGGCCGCAGCCGCGCCGTGTAGGCACCGAGACGCATCGTACCGCCCAGGTTCACGACGTCGCGCTGCGTCGCCATCATGTGGATCACCGGCGTGTCGCACTCCGGGTCGAACTCGGTGCTGTTGGCCGTCGGCAGGTTGCACTTGGTGCGGGCGAACTCGACCACGGCCATCTGCAGGCCGAGGCAGATGCCGAAGAACGGCAACTGGTGCTCGCGTGCCCAACGGATCGCCTGGATCATGCCCTCGATGCCACGGATGCCGAATCCGCCCGGGATCAGGAGCCCATCGTAGTCCTTCAGGATCTCGCCCGCGGCGTCCTGGTCGGTGAACCGGTCGCTGGAGATCCATTCGATCCTCACGCCGGCGTCGTGCGCGATGCCGCCGTGATGCAACGCCTCCTGCACCGACTTGTAGGCATCGTGCAGATCGGTGTACTTGCCGACCACGGCGATGCGCACCTGGTGCGTCGGACGCAGGATGGTCTCGACCATCTGCTTCCACGGCCCGAGCTCGGGCTCCTTCGTCTCGAGCCGCAGGCGCTCGCACACCACGCGGTCGAAGCCCTGCTCGCGGAAGCGCAGGGGGATCTCGTAGATCGACGCCACGTCCGGGCTCTCGATGACGCACTCGAAGTCCACGTTGCAGAAGAGCGCGATCTTGCGCTTGATCTCGCTCGCGATGGGGCGCTCGCTCCGGCAGACGAGAATGTCCGGCTGGATCCCGATCTGCATGAGATCCCGCACCGAGTGCTGGGTGGGCTTGGTCTTGAGCTCGCCGGCGGCCGCGATGTAGGGCACCAGCGTCAGGTGGACGAACAGCGCATTGTCGCGGCCCACCTCCTGGCGGAACTGCCGGATGGCCTCGAGGAACGGCAGCGACTCGATGTCGCCTACCGTGCCGCCGATCTCGGTGATCACCACGTCGTGACCAGGCGCGGTGCGCCGGATGGCGAGCTTGATCTCGTCGGTGATGTGCGGCACGACCTGCACGGTTCCGCCGAGGTACTCGCCGCGGCGTTCCTTGTTGATGACCGTCTGGTAGATGCGCCCGGTCGTGATGTTGTTCTGCTGCGAAAGCGACCGGTCGATGTAGCGCTCGTAGTGCCCGAGATCGAGGTCCGTCTCGGCACCATCGTCGGTGACGAAGACCTCGCCATGCTGGAACGGCGACATGGTGCCGGGATCGACGTTGATGTACGGGTCGAACTTCTGCATCGTCACGTTCAGGCCGCGCTCGACGAGCAGCCGCCCGAGCGAGGCCGCCGCGATGCCCTTGCCGAGCGACGACACGACACCGCCGGTGACGAACAGGAACTTCGTGTTCTTGGGAGCTGCGCTCATCAGGTTCCCCTTGCGGTGACGGTCCAGCGCGCCTCGGCGCGCCGCAGGTCTTCAGGCGTATCGATGCCCGGCTCCGCCGGCTCGGTGAGCCGTGCGACGCCAATGGTCAGTCCGTGCTCGAGTGCCCGCAGCTGTTCCAGCCGCTCGGCGCGTTCGAGCTGTGTGGGTTCGAGCGTCCCCCAGCGAGCCAAGGCTTCGCGCGTGAAGGCGTAGAGCCCGATGTGTTGCCAGTAGAGGCCCGCCGGGGCCAGGCCGCCGTCGCGCCAGAACGGGATGGGACTCCGCGAGAAGTACAGTGCGCGACCCTGCTGGTCGCACACGACCTTCACGCGCGAGGGGTCGGCGATCGACTCGCCCTCCAGCGGCGCTGCGGCCGTGCCGATGTCATCGCCGTCTCGCGTCACGCGGCCGAGTGCGCCGATGAGCGCATCGCGGGTGAGGAAGGGTTCGTCGCCCTGCACGTTCAGCACGCAGCCGTAGCCGCGGAACGCGGGCATCGCGGCCACTTCGGCGACTCGATCGGTGCCGCTCTCATGCGATGCGGCGGTGAGTACCGCCTCGAAGCCCGCGGACTCCACCGCCGCCAGCACTTCCGGCGCATCCGTCGCCACGACCACCCGGTCGAGGACGCCCGTCTCGCTGACTCGTTCGGCGACGCGGACGATCAGGGGCCTGCCACCGAGCAGTTGGAGAGGCTTGCGGGAGAGCCGCGTCGAGGCGAGACGCGCCGGGATGACACCGAGCGCTTGCATCGGTCAACTCTAACAGAGCGCACGGCCTGAGTCAAAAGTTGTGCCGCGACGATGGAACGGCTCTTGACAAATCGTAGAGTACTACAGTGTAACGAGTTACGAAGCGACCTCGGGAGAGGTCAGCTCAAGGCCTGCGGACCTGAGGAAGTTGGCGAGGAGGGTGCGGCCGAGGGGCGTTCCAACCGACTCCGGGTGAAACTGGACGCCCTCGACGGGAAGATCGCGGTGGCGCACCCCCATGATCTCCCGGCCGGCTGGCCGGTCGCCAGACCAGGCGGTGACCTGGAGCGTCTCGGGAACCGAATCGGGATGGATCACGAGCGAGTGATAGCGCATCACGGTGATCGGTGAAGGCACGCCGGCGAAGACGCCCGAACCGCTGTGCTCCACCTCCGTGGTCTTGCCGTGCATGAGCCGGTCGGCGCGCACCACGTCCCCACCGAACGCGGCACCGATGGCCTGATGTCCCAGGCACACGCCCAGCACCGGAATGCCTGCTTCGCCGGCCGCGCGAACGAGCGCGACGGAGATGCCCGCCTCGGAGGGCGTGCAGGGGCCGGGCGACACGATGACTGCCTGAGGCCTGAGCGCGAGCGCCTCGGATACAGTCAGCGCGTCGTTGCGGTACACCTCCGGTGACGCGCCGAGCTCGCCCGCATACTGGACGATGTTGTAGGTGAAGCTGTCGTAGTTGTCGAGGACGAGGAGCATGCGCCGTCAGCGCTTCGGCGGCACCGGCGCGGCGGGAGCGGGCGCCGGCTCGGACGTGACGGTCACGCCCGCGCGGTCCCTGTGCCGCTTCGACTGCCGGACGCCCTCCTCGATGGCGGGCCGATTGGCCTGGATGACGCTGTCGACGTGGGAGCGGATGGAGTCGGACATCCGGTCGGCTGCGCTGTGGATGGAGTCGGCGCGGGCCTCCTCCACCTCGCGAATGGAGTCGGCGAATTCGCGCTGTGCCTCGGCGATCGAGTCGGCGATGTCGTTGTCGAAATCGATCTCGACCGAGTCGAGTGCGCCCGCCTTGCCGTAGAGCACGTAGGTGCGACCGCGCTGGGTCTCCATGTCGCCCACGGGCGCGAGGTCGCCGCCGACCGTGTCGGCGGGCGCGACGCAGCTGAAGGCGTGCTGGGCATCGATGTTCTTCAGTGAGCCGCCCACCACCAGCACACAACTATCGAGGCGCGCGTCGGTGATCGAGTCGGCGAGGCGCACGCGGAAGTTCACGGCTTCGACCGTTTTCGGGTCGCTGCGAAGAATCTGCACCTGTCGCAGGGTCCCGAGCGCCTGGCCATCGACCTTGAATGGGATGAGGGCCAGCGGGATGGTGATCGGGTCGACGCTCTCGACCATGTGCTTCACGCGGCGCTTGCCGGCGACCGCCAGATTCCACACGAGCATGCCGATGGCGAAGACCCCGAACGCCCCGAGCCCGATCCTGAGCCAATAGTTGCGCATCACTCCTCCCTGGGAGTGCGAGATGTTTCACTCAGGGACGTGTGCACCCGCCGCGAAGTTTCAGCGACGGGGAGACAACGTGCCGCAGACGCAGGTAAGATAAGGCCTTACATGACGAGGAGAGAGCGGTGATCGAGGCGCTGGCCCTGACCCGGCGGTACGGCGGCCGGGTGGCGGTCCGAGAACTGTCGTTTGCGGTGCGTCCGGGCGAGGTCGTAGGCCTGCTCGGCCCAAACGGGGCCGGCAAGACGACCACGCTCCGGATGCTGGCCGGCGTGCTTCGGCCCAGCAGCGGCACGGCCCGGATTTCCGGCCACGATATCGTGGCCCAAGCGCTCGCCGCGAAGCGCCGCCTTGCCTTCGTGCCCGACGAGCCCCGCTTCTTCGACTACCTGACGGTCGAGGAGCACCTGCGGTTCGTGGCCCGCGTGCACGGCGTGCGAGAGGTCGAGCCCCACTTGCAGCATCTGACCGAGCACACCACGGTGGGCGCGCGGCTGGCGGCGTTCCCCTCCGAGCTGTCGCGTGGCATGCGCCAGGAACTCGCCCTCGCGTGCGCGCTGGTGCACGAACCGGTAGCACTGCTGCTCGACGAGCCGCTCACGGGTTTGGATCCCATTGCCATCCGGCGCACCAAGAACGTGGTGCGCGCCGCCGCGGCGCGCGGCACGTGCATTCTGCTGAGCTCCCACCTGCTGCACCTCGTGGCCGAGCTGTGCGAGCGCATCGTGCTGCTGCGCGAGGGTCAGTCGGTGGCGCAGGGCACGATCGCCGACCTCGCGCGCGATCGTGCGCTCGAGGGCCGGCCGCTCGAGGAGCTTTTCGTCTCGCTGCTCACCGACCAGGCGCCGTGAGCAGCGCGCTCCGCTTCCTCGCCACGCGCACGGTGGTGAACGCTGCACGGCGGCTGGCGCGCCGGCTGCGCCAGCCGCGCTACTTCATCACGGCGCTCGCGGGTCTGGCGTGGCTCGCGTTTCTCGGGCGCGCCGGCGTGCCGCGTGCCCAGGCGGCCGATCCTGCCGCGGCGCTCCCTCCCGCCGCGCTGGGCGCGATGGTCTTCGTGGTGTGGGGCTGGCTCTTCGGCACCGGTGCGCGGGCGCTGGCCTTCTCGCCAGCGGAGGTGACGTGGCTCCTGCCGGCGCCCCTGCCGCGTGCGGGGCTGGTCAATCTCAAGTTGCTGCGCATGCAGGGACTGGTGCTGCTCAACAGCGTGCTCTGGGTGCTGTTGTTGCCGTCGACGGACGTGGGCGCGACGCTGCGGCGAATGCTGGGCGTCTGGTGCCTGCTGTCGACGGTCGCGCTGCACCGCATCGCGGCGGGGCTCCTTCGCAGCCGGGCGGCGGGCAGCCGCTGGCTGCGGCTGGTGGGCGCGGTGGTGGCGGGCGCGCTGCTCGGGCTCGCGCTGCTCATGGCGAGCGGCATGCTGGCAGCACCGGCCCACACCGAGGCCTGGCTGGACTCGCCGCCGATGCGGGCGCTGCTGTGGCCGTTCATCATCCCCGTGCGGCCGGCGATCATGGTGGACGCGCCGAACTGGGCTTCCTCGCTGCTGGCGGCACTGGCCCTGATGGCGTTGCACCTCGTGTGGGTGCACCGAGCCGAGCGCTCGCACGAGGACGCGTCGACGATGCAGTCGCTGGCGCACCTCGATGGCTCGCCCGGCGGGCCCGCCGCCAGCCTGCGCCGCGGCAGTGCGCCGATCGTGCCGTTGGCACGAACGGGCCCCGCCGCATTTGCGCTGGTGTGGAAGAACGCCGCCGCGGTGGCCCGGCGTCGCGGGCTGTTCGGCGCGGCACTGCTGTGGATGGCGCTCTGCATCGGCGTGGAAGCGTTCGTTCGCCTGGACGCGGCGGCGGCAGCGTACGTCGGTGCCTTTGCCGCGACGTGGGTGGGCTTCGCGCTCTTCACGGGACCGCAGTTCATCCGGAACGACCTGAGGCATGACCTGCCGCACCTGGCCTCGCTGCGAGCGCTACCGCTGCGCGCCGACACGCTGCTGGCCGCAGAGCTGGTGTCGTCGGCGAGCACCCTGACGGTCCTCACGGCGGCGCTCACCGTCGTGGCGTTTCTCGGGCTGCGCGTAAGTCCGGAGCTGCCGGCGTGGCTCCGTCAGTGGCCGGCGCTCGTGGGCATCCTGCTGGCCCTGCCGGGCTTCTCGCTCATCGTCATGCTGGTGCAGAATGCCGGCGCGGTGTTGT
>JBJMOZ010000099.1:0-4111 GCA_045803465.1 Gemmatimonadales bacterium
TCGACGGCTGCAGCGCGAGGAATTGCACGAAGCGGTACGGCGGACTAACGTCCGGCTTCATGTCCCGCACCCGATCTGCCCGCACCGGCGCCCTGCTCGCCCTCCTTCTGGCTGCCGCGTGCAGCGGCGATGTCCAGCCGATCCGCATCGGCGTGGCCGGCGCGTTCTCCGATCCGATCGGCGAGCCGATGCGACGCGCCGCCCGGCTGGCCGTCGCCGAGATCAATGCGGCGGGCGGCGTGCGCGGCCGCCGGCTCGAGCTGCTCGAGCGCGACGACCACGCCAACCCCGACTCCGCCGTGCGCATCGCCGCGGAGCTCTACGCATCGGACGCCGTGGCGGTGGTGGGCCACCTCTTCTCCGGCCCGACGCTCGCCGCCGCGCCCATCTACAACAGCGGCAGCGACCCGCTGGTCGAGATCTCGCCGTCGTCGTCCGCGCCGGAAGTGAGCGCCGCCGGTCCGTTCACCTTCCGGCTCTGCCCGAGCGACCTCGCCCATGGCGACGCATTGGCGCGCTGGATGGGCGAGCGACTGGAGCTGCACAAGGGCGCGATCTTCTATCTCGACGACGATTACGGCCGCGGCATCCGCCACGCGTTCACCGAGCAGTTCACGCGCCGGGGCGGCACCCTCGTCGGGATGGAGCCCTACCTGGGCTCGGCGCCCGACGTGGCGCCGCAGCTCGAGCGGCTCGCGAAGCTGGTCCGTCCAGAGTTCCTCTTCATCGCCGGGAACCGCGACGAGGCGGAAGCGATCCTGCGTGGCGCGCGCGCACGCGGCATCGCCGTGCCGCTCGCCGGCGGCGATGGACTCGAGGGACTCGAGTCGGCCGGCGCCCTCGCCGAGGGCAGCTACGTCAGCGCCGCCTACCATCCGGCGCTCAACTCGCAGGCGAATCGCACCTTCATCACGGCCTGGGCGAAGGAGTACCCCGGCATGGCGCTGCCCAACCAGCCGGCGGCGGCGACCTATGATGCGGTGTACCTGCTCGCCCGCGTGATCCAGGAGGCAGGCCCCGGGCGCGACGCGATCCGCCGCAACCTGGCCGAGGTGGGACGCCGCGGCGCGCCGTTCGACGGCGTGGCGGGCCGCATCGCCTTCGATTCCCTGGGCGACGTGACGGAACGGCCGGTGTTCATCACCGTGATCCGGGACGGCCAGGCGCTCCTGGCGGGCAGCCTCTGATGCTGCGGAGCCTCCGCAGTCGCGTGCTGGCCGGTGTGGCGCTGCTGCTGGTGCTCGTCTTCTCGCTCGCCGCCCTCGCCGCCAGCACGATCAACGCACTCGACACCATGCTGAGCCGCCAGCTTGCCACCCTGCTCGAGGTGGGCAACGTCGGCACGGGGCTCGTCACGGCGGTGAATGCGCAGATCCGCGTGGCCGAGTCGTACATGCTGACGCCCGTCGATTCGCTGCGCTTCACGTTCATCGAGCAGGGCGACGACAGCTACCGCTACATGAACCGGTACCGCGAGCTCAGCACGCTCAGCACCGGTGATCGCGGCACGCTCAACCGCATCGCCGACCGGCAGGCGCAGCTCGAGGTGACGTTCTCCCGTGCCTTCGCCCTCGCCGACCTCGGCCGGATGGAGGAAGCGCGAGCCGCCGCGGGAGTGGCACGCGGGCCGGCGATCGCGCTGGTCCAGGAGCTCCAACGGCTCAACCGATCGCAGCAGACCATCGCGCAGCAGGGACAGCAGCGGCTGCGCGACGAATCCGCCTCACGGCGCACGCTGCTCTGGATGCTCTTCGCGGCCGTCATCGCCATCGGGCTCGGTACGTCGTTCGTCGTGGTGCGCGCCATCGACGGGCCGCTCGGGCGCATGGCGGAGGCCGCCGACCGATTCGGCGCCGGCGACCTCCGCCCACTCGACACCGGCGAGATGCCCACCGAGCTTGCGCGCCTCGCCGCGGCGCTCGAGACGATGCGCGTGCGGCTGCGCGCCCTCGTGGAGAACGTCGTGGGCGAGGCGCGCCGCATCAGCAGCAGCGCGACCGACTTCTCCGCGATGAGCGAGCAGCTCGCGGCGAGCAGCGGCGAGATCTCCACCGCGATGGTGCGCGTGGCCGAAAGCGCCGAACGACAGGCGATGGGCATGCGCGCCGCCGACAAGCTGCTCGTGAGCGCGCGGGAGGCCACCCTCGACAACTCGGCCGCCGCGCGGCACGTCTCGGACATCGGGGAACGCATCGAGGGCCTGGCCGAGTACCATCGGCGCGACGTGCTGACGGCAGGCCAGACGCTGCTGGCGGTACGCGAGGTGGTGCAGACCTCCACGACACAGGTGCAGGAACTCGTGCGCGTGTCGCGCTCCATCACGGAATTCATCGATCTGGTGAAGCAGATCTCCACCCAGAGCAACCTGCTGGCGCTCAATGCCGCCATCGAGGCGGCACGTGCCGGCGAGCACGGCCGCGGCTTCAGCGTGGTGGCCGACGAGGTGCGCCGACTGGCCGACTCGAGCGCCCAGGCCGCCGAGGAGGTGGAGCGCTCCGTGGCGCAGGTGCAGGAGCGGATGCGCGAGGTGACCGCCACGATGGACTCGGGCTCGGCGAAAGTCTCGGGCGTCGAGGCCGTGGCCGGCGCCGCGGCGCGTGCGCTCGAGGAGATCATCGCTACGGTGGCCACCGTGCGCTCGGCGGCGGGAACGGTGGCCTCGCAGGCGCGTCAGAGCGAGACGATCGTCGAGGAGCTCGGGGTGCGGACGGCCGAGGCGGGACTGGCTGCAACGGACAACGCGGCGGCCAGTGAGGAAGTCACGGCCGCCGCGGAGGAGCAGAGCGCATCGACCCAGGAAATGGCCGCCGCCGCTGCCGAGCTGCTTCAGGCATCCAATCGCCTCGGCGCGCTCGTCGCCGAATTCAGGATCTGAGCTAGCGCTTCTTCGCCTTCGCCATCGGCTTCCTGGCCGGGGCCTTGGCGGCGGGCTTCGCCTTCACGACCGCCTTGGGCTTCGTCGCGGCCTTGGCCTTGGCTACGGGCTTCGCCACGGCGACCGCCTTGGTGGCGACCACGGCCTTCGGGGCCGGCGCGGGCTTGGGAGCCGGCACGGGCTTGGCGGCCAGCACCGGCTTGGGGGCCGGCGGCTTCGGGGCGGCAGCCGCCGCCTTCTTGTCCGACTCCCGCTGATGTCGCTCGGCAAGGCGCTCGGCGCGCTTCTGCTCGGCGGCGGCCGCTTCGGCCAGCACGCGCTCGCCCTCGTCGTTGCCCAGCAGCCCGCGGCGCGTGGCGTACTTGATCAGCTCGTCGGCCTCGGACATCGAGAAGTCCTTCAGGCGTGCCGCTGCCCGGATCATGCCGATCATGGCGTCGGCCACCGGGCTCCGCAGCACGGTGGCGATGCCCGGCAACGCTTCCATCAGCGTCGTGATCTGCGATCCGGCAAGTTCTGACGCCACAAGGACTCCCACATACGAGGACCGGCGGACTGCGCCGAAAAGGCAGCCCTGTTCGCGGCAACGTAGCCGAGGTGGGGGCGCGCCGTCAAGAATGCAAACGGTACCCTCGACCGATCATTCGCTGGTCGGTTGTGACGAAATTCGCGACGACTGTATCAATATTGGACGATGCGAGCACTCGCTTAGAGCCGTCATAAATCCTTTCACCCTATGGTGTTGAGCCGCCCCCTAGATTATTGTTCAAGCTTCGAAGTTACATCCTCGTTACAATCCCGGAGGGCCCGTGGGCCGCAGGGGCATCAAGGAATACCGCGCCGCCGAGGCGTTGCTTTTGATCTCGGCCGACCGTGACCGCCGCGATCAACTCGTCTGTCCAAGTTGCGCCACCTCGACCGTGGGTCGCTCCCCGAAGCGCAACGGCGTCGAACCGTCCGGTCGGGTGACGCTACAGTGTAGCGACTGTGGCCGCTCTGCTTCGTACATCGACCGATTGCCGAGCCAGGAAATCCATCCCGAAGCACCGCGCACCGCCAGGATCTGAGTCTCGTGGTCGTCGTTCCCGTCCGGGAAGCGACGACCGTTTAGCTTCCTGACCGATGTCACCGGCCACCGATGTGGGCGGTGGTCGGCGGTCCCTCGTTCCCATCCTCGTCGCGACGGTCTTCCTGGACCTCGTCGGCTTCGGCATCGTGGTGCCCCAGCTGCCGCTG
>JBJMOZ010000100.1:0-10803 GCA_045803465.1 Gemmatimonadales bacterium
AGCTCGTCGTCGCCAAGCAGCTCGATGGCCGCGGAGTGCACCACGATGAACGGATGGTCGATGCCATAAGCACCGGCGTTCACCACCGGCGTCTGCGTCACGTACAGCTCGGGGACCTCGGCCCAGTCGAAGGTCGTGCACACCTCGGTGTGGAGGTGCCACAGGCGCGGAAACTGATGCGGACCCACGCGGACGGCATTGCCGAGGAAGAGAAGCCGGATGCCGCGCTCACCGCCGAGCATGGCGAGGACGCGGCGGATGACGTCGTCCACGCCGGGCACGGCGCGAAGCGCCTGCAGGGCGGCGCGGTCGGCGGGATGCTCCCACGAGACGGCGGCGATGTCGGGGAGCGTGCGCCGGGAACGAGGAGCCGGGATGGACGACGTCATGGGTGCCTCTGAGGGGTCGGGGTGCGACCTCTACGATAACCCCGATTCATGTGTTTCAGAATGTGACGGCTCAGGCCAGCGCCTGGTCGAGGTCGGCGATCAGGTCGTCCACGTCCTCGATCCCGACGCTCAGGCGGAGCAGGCTGTCGGTGAGGCCCATGGCCTGCCGCAGGGCTGCCGGCACCGCGGCGTGGGTCATCGAAGCCGGATGGCCGAGAAGGCTCTCGACCCCGCCCAGAGACTCGGCCAGCGTGAACAGCTTCACCTTCGTCACCACGCGCTTCGCGCGGGCCGTGTCGCCCAGGTCGAAGCTGATCATGCCGCCGAAGCCCTTCATCTGTCGCTTGGCGAGCTCATGCTGTGGGTGCGAGGGCAGGCCGGGATAGTAAACGGCCGTCAGGTCGCGACGACCGGCCAGCCATTCCGCGATGCGGAGACCGCTCTGGCAATGGCGCTCCATGCGGAGCTCGAGCGTCTTGGTGCCGCGAAGCGCCAGCCAGCAGTCCATCGGTCCCGGCACGGCGCCGGAAGCGTTCTGCAGGAAGCCGAGACGCTCGGCGAGATCGTCGCGGCTGGTGACGAGCATGCCGCCGACCATGTCGCTGTGGCCGTTGAGGTACTTGGTGGTGGAGTGCAGCACGATGTCGGCGCCGAGCGCGAGGGGCTGCTGCAGGCAGGGCGTGGCGAAGGTGTTGTCAACCACGAGCACGAGGCCGTGCGCCTGCGCGATGTCGGCGAGGGCCGCGAGATCCGTGAGGTGCATGTTCGGGTTCGTGGGCGTCTCGGCGTAGATCATGCGCGTCGCGGGCGTGATGTCGCGGGTCACGTTGGCGAGGTCGCGCATGTCGGCGAAGCTGAAGCCGAGGCCGAACTGCGTGTAGACGCGCTCCATGAGCCGATGCGAGCCGCCGTACATGTTGGCGCCGCCCACGACGTGGTCGCCGCTCTTCAGCAGCTTGAGCACCGCATCGAGTGCCGCGAGTCCGGAGCCGAAGGCGAAGCCATGCCGGCCGCCCTCGAGGCTCGCGACGTTGCGCTCGAGCGCATCGCGCGTGGGGTTGCGGGTGCGGGCGTACTCGAAGCCCTTGTGCTGGCCGAGCCCGTCCTGGGCATATGTCGAGGTCTGGTAGATGGGCGTCATCACCGCGCCCGACAGCGGGTCGGGGGCCTGGCCCGCGTGCACCGCGCGCGTGCCGAATCCGTGCTCGAGATCGCCGTCCAGGACCTGCGTCATCTGGTGTCTACCCGTTCAAGGAAGGGGAAGCGTACACCGCGAATCGTTCGATTTGCAGCCGCCGGTTGAGATGGTGGCCCGAGGGGCCTAGCTTCGCCTCCACTCGCAACCCGGGAATTCCATGTCTTCGACCCTCATGATCAGCGTGTCCGGCATGCGCGGCCACGTCGGCACCGACCTGACGCCGGAGCTGGTGGCCCGACATGCCGCGGCCCTCGGTGCCTGGGCGCGCGAGGCGGGGAAGCCGCTCGTGGTGCTCGGTCGCGACGCGCGCACCAGCGGGCCGATGTTCACGCACGCAGCGATCGCGGGCCTCATGTCGGTGGGCGTCGACGTGCTCGACCTGGGGATCGTGCCGACGCCGACGGTGCAGATGTCGGTGGAGGAGCATGGTGCGGGTGCGGGACTGATCCTGACGGCGAGCCACAATCCCATCGAATGGAATGCGCTCAAGTTCGTCGGCCCCGACGGCATCTTCCTCGACGCCGAGGCCGGTGCCACGGTGCGCGCGCTGGCCGAGGAGGGACCGCCGCGTTCGGGCTGGGACGGCCTTGGCGTCGTGCGCGAGGACCCGGAGGCGATCGCCAAGCATTTCGCCAAGGTGCTCGCCCTGCCGATGGTCGACGTGCCGGCCATCCGGGCCCGCAAGCTCCATGTGGCGCTCGACTGTGTCCGCGGGGCCGGTGGCCGGGCCATTCCACCCTTGCTCGAAATGCTGGGCTGCCGGGTATCTGGTATCAATCTGGAAACAGATGGCCGGTTTCCGCGCCCTCCGGAGCCCCTGCCCGAGAACCTGGGCGAGCTGGGCGACCTCGTCCGGCGGACGGGTGCCGACATCGGGATGGCCGTGGACCCGGACGTGGACCGTCTCGCGCTGGTGGACGAGAAGGGCACGCCCATCGGTGAGGACTACACCCTCGCCTTCGCGGTCCGGACGGTCCTGGCGCAACACGTGGGCGCAACGCCCACGGTGGTGGTCAACCTGTCCACCAGTCTGGTGGTGGAGGACGCCGCCCGGGACTTCGGTGCCCGCTTCGTGCGGGCGCCCGTGGGCGAGGCCAACGTCGCGCGGACCATGCGGGACGAGGGGGCGGTGGTGGGTGGCGAGGGCAACGGCGGCGTCATGCTTCCGGCGCTGCACATCGGTCGCGACGCGCCGCTGGGGGTGGCCCTTATCTTGCAAGCCCTTGCACGGTCTGGGCATAGCGTCTCGGAACTGGTCCAACAGCAGCCGAGGTATGCCATAGTGAAGGCGAAGGGGCCGCGGGGCGCGGAGTTGCGGCCGTTGTACGATGCGTTGCGTGCACGCTTCACCGATGCGGCAGCGGATGAACGGGATGGGCTTCGGCTCGCCTGGCGGGATCGATGGCTGCATGTGCGGCCATCGGGCACAGAACCCATCGTGCGCTACATCGCGGAAGCGCCGACGGTGGCCGAAGCGGACGCTCTGATCGCTGCGGCACGAGGCTGACGACGAAAAGGCAAGGGAATACATGTGCGGCATTGTCGGCTACATCGGACCACGTCAGGCGGCCGGGCTTCTCGTTGATGGGCTCCGCCATCTCGAGTATCGAGGCTACGACTCCGCGGGCTTGGCGGTAGTGAACGGGAAGGGACTCGAGGTCAAGAAGGCGGCCGGCAAGCTCACCAACCTGGAGCAGGTGCTCCGGGACAGCCCGATGTCGGGCACGCTGGGCATCGGCCACACGCGCTGGGCCACCCACGGCGCCCCCACCACCCCGAACGCGCACCCGCACACCGACCAGACCGGACGCATCGCCGTCATCCACAACGGCATCATCGAGAACGCCGCCGCCATCAAGAAGATGCTGCAGGCGCGGGGGCACACCTTCCACTCCGAGACCGACACCGAGGTGCTCGCACACCTGGTGGGCGAGTTGTACGCGGGGAACCTCGAGGAGGCCGTCGCCGCCGCCCTGCGCGACGTCGACGGCGCGTACGGCCTCGCCTTCATCTCGGCCGACGAGCCGGGCGTCCTCGTCGCGGCCCGCAAGGGCTCGCCGCTGCTCGTGGGGGTGGGCGAAGGCGAGTGGTTCGTGGCCTCCGACGCTTCGGCGCTGCTGCAGCACACCCGCTCGGTGGTGTACCTCGACGACGGCGAGATGGCCGTGCTCTCGCGCGACGGCTACCGCATCCGGAACCTCGAGATCGCCAAGATCGACAAGCCGGTCAACCAGATCGAGTGGGACCTCGCCACCATCGAGCGCGGCGGGTACGCGCACTTCATGCTGAAGGAGATCTTCGAGCAGCCCGAGAGCGTGGAGAACACGTTCCGCGGCCACCTGCTCGACGACGAGGGCACGGCGCGCGTGTCCGGCCTCAACCTGACCGACGACGACTGGAAGCAGATCGACCGGATCATCATCACCGCGTGCGGCACGTCGTGGCACTCGGGACTGATCGGCGAATACCTGCTGGAGGAGCTGGCGCGCATCCCGACCGAGGTGGAGTACGCCTCGGAATTCCGCTACCGCAACCCGGTCGTGGACAACCGCACGCTGGTCATCGGCATTTCCCAGTCGGGCGAGACGGCCGACACGCTGGCGGCGATCCGCGAGGCCAAGCTGCGCGGCGCGAAGACGGTGGGCATCGTGAACGTGGTGGGCTCGTCGATCGCCCGCGAGGTGGACGGCGGCCTCTACCTGCACGCCGGCCCCGAGATCGGTGTCGCGAGCACGAAGGCCTTCACGAGCCAGGTGGCGGCGCTCATCCTCGTCACGCTCCGGCTGGCGCGCCTGCGCAACCTGGGCATCCTCCAGGGCCGCAGCATCATCGACGGCATCCGGAAGATTCCCGACCAGATCCGGCAGATCCTCGACCGGGCGCACGAGATCGAGGCGCTGGCCGACGAGTACGCGCATTCGACGAATGCGCTCTACCTGGGACGCGGCGTGAATTTCCCGGTCGCGCTCGAGGGTGCGCTCAAGCTGAAGGAGATCTCGTACATCCACGCGGAGGGCTACCCGGCCGCGGAGATGAAGCACGGGCCCATCGCGCTGATCGACGAGAACATGCCGGTGATGTTCATCGCGCCCAAGGACGCGGTATACAGCAAGATCGTGTCGAACATCGAAGAGGTGAAGGCGCGCGGCGGCAAGGTCATCGCCATCGTGAACGAGTGCGACGAGCAGATGGAGCGCCTCGCGGACTTCTGCTTCGTGATCCCCGAGACGCTCACCATGCTGACGCCGCTGCTCACGGTGATCCCGCTGCAGCTCTTCTCGTACTACGTGGCGGTGCGCCGCGGCTGCAACGTGGACCAGCCGCGCAACCTCGCCAAGTCGGTGACGGTGGAGTAGGTCGAACGCAGGACTTCGGCAGGACAGCAGGAGAGGGGCCGCCCCTCTCCTTTTCCAACGCCTACGCCATGAGCCGTCATCAGCGCACAGCGGTCTCGCTCGGCCGCGACGACGCGAGGACGCGCACGATGCGGCCGCGATAGGGGCGCACGAGCACGGTGAGCATGCCGCGATCGGTCGTGCGGCTGCGGCGCTCGTAGGTCACCGCCGCGCGACGGGGTGCGGCGGCGAGCCACGCGCCGATGGAATCGTCGGGCATCACGACGAGGGGATGCTCGAGTCGCCCGGCGAACTGATACTGCCCGGCGTACTGGCCTGCGTGGGCGATCTCGAATCCGTCGCGCTCGAGCAGCCGGAGTTCGGCCCCGATCGGCCGCATGTCGTACGATGGCGCCGCCACCGGAAAGATGCCGGCCTCCAGCACCACCAGTATCAGGGCCGGCACGCCGGCCAGCGCCAACGCGGCCCCCGGCGGCGTGGTGCCCACGAGCACCCCGGCCAGTGCCATCGCCACGAGGCACAGGGTCAGGGCCGGCCACAGCGGCACCGCGGCGAGCCACGGCACCCCATGGACGGCCGCCGGCACGTGCGGGGCGACGAGCAGCGCCAGCGCACCCGCCAGCAAGGCCGCGGCCGGCAGGAAGTCGTGCCGTCCCCGGATCGCGACGGCGTCCAGCAGGCGCGCCGAGAGCAGCGCGAACGCCGGCACGAGCGGAAGCAGATAGTGCATCTGCTTGCCGCTGATCAGGGAAAACCCGCCGAGCACCGGCATGCACCACGCGAGGCACAGGCGCACGCCGGCATCGGTGAGCGCCGGACGGAGACGGCCGAACGCGCGCCACAGCGGCGGCCACACGGCCCACGGATAGAGAAGCAGCGGCAGCAGCGGCAGGTACCACCACACCGGCCGCCGGTGCGCGAACGAGGCGACCATGCGCTCGGTGGTCTGGCGCAGGAAGATCATCTTCGCGTACTCGGGGCCGCCCGCGACGGCGGCGGGAATGGCCCACGCCAGGGCGAGCGCCGCGCCGCCCAGCAGGGCGAGGCCGACGCGGGCGTACCAGCCGCGCCAGCCGGCCCGAGGCGGGTGGGCCATCCACCACGGTGCGAGAAGGAGCAGCGGCAGGAGGTGCAGCAGCGCCACCGGCCCCTTGGCGAGCACGCCGAGGCCGAAGCCGAGAGTCACGAGCAGCCACGCGCCGGGACGCGGGTCGTGCCACGCCTCCACGGCGCCCGTCACGCCCAGCAGGACACACGTGGCGAGCAGCGTGTCGAACAGCACGAGCTGCTGGAAGACCGCCCAGAGCGCCGCGCCGAGGGTGATGGCGGGCGCGAGCGAGGCGACGGCCGGCCGCGCCGGCCAGAGCCGCCCTGCCAGCCGGCGCACCAGCAGCAGCGACGCGAGCGCGAGGAGCAGCGGTACGAGGCGCGCCCACCACTCCTGCACGCCCACGACGAGCCAGCCGGCGTCGATGAGCCAGAACAGCAGGGGCGGCTTGTCGGAATAGGGGTGGCCGTTCAGGTGCGGCACGAGCCACGACCCGCGCCACATTTCCCAAGCGACGGTGAGGTAGCGTGTCTCGTCGATGGGCAGCAGCGGTCGATACAGCAGGCCCGCCATCGCCGGCGCGCCCCACGCGGCGAGCAGCAGGGCGGTGGTGCGCCGTCTCACCGCCGGTGCCGGTCGCGCGCGATCATCTGCAGGTTGCGGACGTAGACGAAGAGCCCCATCGCCTGGCCCAGGATGAAGACCGGGTCCCGCCGATAGATGGCGTAGGTCAGGAGCACGAGGCCGCCGAAGAGGCTGAAGTACCAGAAGGCCAGCGGCGTGACGCTGCGGCCGACGCGCTCGCTGGTGATCCACTGGATGACGAAACGCATCGTGAACATGGCCTGGCCCACGAACCCGGTGGCCAGCCATGCGACATTGCGGCTCATGATGCGGTCTCCTCCACCCGCTCGGGGTGCTTCATCCGGCGCACGAGCCAGAGCACGCCGAACAGGTCGACGATGCCCACCCAGAGCCGGTTGCCGATGTTGTAGTGCGAGCGGCCGCGCTCGCGCGGCCGGTGGTTCACGGGGACCGACAGTACCTCGCCGCCTTGCCTGAGGGCGAGGGCGGGCAGGAAGCGATGCATGTGATCGAAGAAGGGGAATTCGAGGAAGAGCGCCCGCGGAAACACCTTGAGGCCGCAGCCGGTATCCGGCGTGCGGTCGCGCAGGAGCGCGCCGCGCACGCCATTGGCGACGCGCGACGAGAAGCGGCGCACGACGGTGTCATGACGCTTGGTGCGCTGGCCCACGACCATGCGGGCACCACCCCCGGGGTGGGCGCAAAGAACGTCGAGGAGAGCGGGGATGTCGGCGGGGTCGTTCTGGCCGTCACCATCGAGCGTGGCGACGTAGCGGCCACGGGCGCGGCGAACGCCGGAGTGGATCGCCGCGCTCTGTCCGCACGACCGGCGGTGGTGCAGCACGACCAGCTCCGGCACGGTGCGCACGAGGGCGCGGAGGCGGTCGGCCGAATCGTCGGTGCTGCCGTCGTTCACGTAGACGATTTCGTACGAAACACGTCCCGTTAGTGCCTGGCGTATCTCGCCCATCAGGGGCGCGAGATTCTCCGCCTCATTGTGCACCGGTACCACGACCGACAACACCACCGTGTCACGCACGATTCCAACCTACGCAGAATGCTATCCCGCGGGAATGGACCAGTGTCCGCCGATGCGGGTGATGATGACACGTTCACGTTCGTCGCCGGCCGCGGCGAGCAGCCGACGCAGCGGCTCCTCCACCGGTTCGCGGCTCAGGCGGAACGTGCCATGATGCACGGGCACGACGTGCCGTGCACCCATCGCCTGCACCATGGCCCATGCCTGCTCCGGCGAGACGTGGTTGGCGATCCACGGGTCGTACGCGCCGATGGGCATGATGGCGACATCGACGCCGCCCGCTGCGCCGAGCGGATGGAAGACGTCGGTCTCGGCGGTGTCGCCCACCACGAGCACGCGGTGGCCGCGCCACTCGAGCAGGTAGCTGCCGTAGCCGCGGTCGCGGTCCCAGATGAGCCGGGCGCCCCAGTGGCGGGCGGGCAGCGCGGTGACGCGCACGTCGTCGACCTGCGTGCTGCCGCCCCAGGCCAGCTCGCTGACGCGGTGGAAGCGGCGCACCAGGTCGCGGTTGCCGGCCTGCACCACCACATGCGCTCGACGAGGCAGTCGCGCGAGCGTACCGCGATCGGTGTGGTCCATGTGCGCGTGCGTCAGCAGGATGCCATCGAGCGGCGGGAGCTGCCGGGGCGTGAGCGCCGGCGCCGAGTAGCGCCGGGGACCGAGCTTGAGCCAGCCGCGTCCGATGCCGATGCGCGACTCGAGCACGGGATCGGTGATGAGGCGCGTGGCGCCGAGCTGGAGCAGGACGGTGGCGTGGCCGAGCCAGGCGAGCGTGATGCGGTCGGGAGACCAGGTGGAAGGGTCGAGAGAAGGAGCAGGGGCCGTCATAGGAAGTAGGAGTACCCGCCGGGGCAGAATGTGGGTGCACTATATTCCGCGTCCCTCAACCGGCCCTTGCCATGCGTGTCGTGCTGCAGCGAGTCGTCCGCGCCTCGGTCACCATCGATGGGAACAGGGTGGGCGAGATCGGTCCGGGATTCTGCCTCCTGGTGGGCTTCTCGCACACCGACACGCCGGCGCAGGTGGCCTGGATGGCGGAGAAGATCGTGGGGTTGCGGCTCTTCAGCGATGAAGAGGGCAAGATGAACCTCGGACTCGCCGAAGCGGGCGGCACGCTGCTGGTGGTGTCGCAGTTCACGCTCTACGGCGATGCGTCGAAGGGACGGCGACCGTCGTTCATCGACGCGGCGCGGCCCGAGGTGGCTATCCCGCTCTACGAGCGGTTCATCGCCGACCTGCGGGCCACGGGCGTGACCGTCGCCACGGGCGAGTTCGGCGCCGACATGCAGGTGGAGATCCTGAACGACGGCCCGGTCACCCTGCTCCTCGAGCGCAACGCATGAGCTTGCCCACGCTGATCCTCGCTTCCGCCTCCCCGCGACGGAAGCAACTGCTCGAGATGCTCGGGATCCCGGTGACGGTGCGTCCCTCGCACGTGCCCGAAGTGCGGCTGCCGGACGAGATGCCGGTGCCGTACGCCGAGCGGCTCGCGCGCGCAAAGGCGCTCGGCGTGGAGGGCGACCTCGTGCTCGGCGCCGATACGCTCGTCGTGGTGGGTGGCGACGTGCTCGAGAAGCCGACCGACGGGGACGATGCGCTCCGCATGCTCAAGCGGCTGCAGGGGCGCACGCACGAGGTGGTGACGTCGGTGGCACTCTCGGCGAAGCGGCGCACGCGCGTGCTCACCGATCGCACGCGCGTGACGTTCCGGGCCGCGTCGGACGACATGCTGCGCGACTACATCGCCACCGGTGAGCCGATGGACAAGGCGGGCGCGTATGGCATCCAGGGCTACGGCGCGGCGCTGGTGGAGAAGATCGACGGCGACTTCTTCGGGGTGATGGGACTGCCGGTGCGGCTGGTGCTGGAGCTGCTGCGGCACGAGGGGATCGAGTACCGGTTCGGCAAGTAGGGTCAGCCCGACGATGGGTCCCTCGCGGCGAGCGCCAGCGCCGTCAGCACCGCCCGCGCCTTCGCCTCCGTCTCGCGGAACTCCGACGCAGGGTCCGAGTCGGCGACGATGCCCGCGCCCGCCTGCACCCAGGCACGATCGCCCTTGATGACGCAGGTGCGGATGGCGATGGCCGTGTCGAGCGTGCGCGCGCCCCAGCCCACGTAGCCCACCGCACCGGCGTATGGGCCGCGGCGCGTGGGCTCGAGCTCATCGATGATCTCCATGGCGCGCACCTTGGGCGCCCCCGAGACGGTGCCGGCCGGAAAGCAGGCAGCGAGCGCGGCGAGCGCGTCGATGCCGTCACGCAGCCGGCCACGCACCTCGCTCACGAGATGCATGACGTGGGAGTAGCGCTCCACGGTCATGAAGGCGGTGAGGCGCACCGACCCGTACGCGGCCACTCTTCCAACGTCGTTCCGGCCCAGGTCCACCAGCATCAGGTGTTCGGCGCGTTCCTTGGGGTCGGCGAGCAGTTCCGCTTCCATGGCGGCGTCGGCATCGGGTGTCGCGCCACGCGGCCGCGTGCCGGCGATGGGCCGGAGCGTCACCTCGCCCTCCTCCACGCGCACGAGGATCTCGGGCGAGCTGCCGACGATGCTGATTTCGTCGAAGTGCAGGTAGTAGAGGTATGGCGCGGGGTTGAGCGCCCGCAGGTAGCGGTATGCCAGCAGCGGCGGGGGGGCCTCGAGGTCGATGCGGCGCGACAGCACCGTCTGGAAGGTGTCGCCGGCCGCGATGTACTCCTTCACCCTGCGCACGGCGGCCTCGTAGTGCGCCGCGTCGAAGCCTGAGTTGGCCGGGCACAACTCCACCGGGCCGATCGCAAGCGGCCGCAGCCGGCTGGGGGCCTCGAGCCGGCTCAGCCAGAGATCGATGCGCGCCTCGGCGTGGTCGTAGGCACGGCGCAGATCGTCGGCATCCGCACCCGGCTCGAGTTCCGCACAGGCGATGACGGTGGCGCGATTGTAGAGGTTGTCGAGTACGAGCAGCGTATCGACCACCATGAGCAGCGCGTCGGGAATGTCGCGATCGTCAGGCGGCGGCGAGGGGAGCCGCTCGATGGTGCGCACCACGTCGTAGCCCAGGAATCCCACGGCGCCGCCGGTGAAGCGCGGCAGTCCCGGCACGGGAGCGGGCGCATGCTTGCGCATCAGGCTCGCGAGATGGTCGAGCGGCGAAAGGTCGGTGACCACGTCCTGCCAGCCGTCCGCCTCCGTCCAGCGGCGGCATGCCT
>JBJMOZ010000124.1:0-3632 GCA_045803465.1 Gemmatimonadales bacterium
GCACGTCCTGGCCGTCGCGCGGGCCGAAGGAGACGATCGGACTCTCGACCATCGTGTTGGCACCGACTTCCCAGTGCCCGGCCGCGTCGAGTCGGGCCACGATGGCGAGCAGGCGAGCCACGTCCTCCACGCGCTCCTCCGCCGCCACCGCCCGCGCGTACGCCGAGAGCGATGCACCCATACGTCCACGCCCGCGGGCCTCGAGCACGCGATGCACCGCACGCCCCCACCCGCGACCCTGACCGACGCGCCGGCGTGTTTCCTGATCCGCGTCCGGCAACTCGAGTGCGCGCTTGGCTTCCTGCGTCACGGTGCGATGCTCCCACCCTGCCGCGACAGCCGCCTGCCGCTGCTGCACGATGCTGCGCCGGCGCTCGTCGATGTCCGCCAGCGTGACGGGCGACACCACGCGTCCCGGCGGATCGCGCAGCACGATCGGCTGCTCCGTCGCCAGCGAGTCGAGCATGCCGCCGAGCGGGCTCCAGGCCGACTTGTCCTCGGCGGGTCCCGACTTGTTCTGGTAGATAAGCCGCGACACGACGAGCTCGCGCTTCGCCCGGGTCACCGCCACGTAGAGGAGGCGGACGGCCTCCGCCGCCTCGAAGGCCGCCTCGCGCGCGGCCATCTCGGCCCAGCCCGCCGGCTGCGCGATGATGGTGCCGTGCTCGTCGCTCACCAGCAGCCCGCCGACGGCGCTCCCATCGGCGCTGCGCGCGATGGCGTGCCGCGTCGGATGCTCCCGTTCGGGGGTCGGTGCCGCGAGAATCACGACCTCCGCCTCGAGGCCCTTCGCCTTGTGCAGGTTCATCACCCGCACCGCGCGGCCACGACCCGGCAGCAGCAAGGCGTCGGGTGCTTCGCCGAGGAGGAGTCGCTCGACCACCGCGATGGCGCTGCGCAGGTCAGGCGCCGGGTCGGTGGCGGTGCCGCGTACCGCCTCGACGAGATGCAGCAGCGCGCCGCCGCGATTGTCGCCCAGGGGCTGGCTCGCGGCGTAGGGCAGGAGCCCGGTGTCGTCGAGCAGGTGGGCGAGGAGCACGTCGGCCGGGTCGCGCTGCGAGCGGCGCCACCATTCGTGCAGCGTGCAGAGGGCGCGTGCCACGCCGGATTCGCCCGGCGGTGCGTACGTGATGCGGAAGTGCAGTCCCGTCTCCCGCGCCTCGTACAGGTCCGCCGGGCTCAGTCCGAAGAACAGTCCTTCGAGCGCGGCCGCGACGTGCACGGGGTTGTCCGGATCGGCCAGTGCACGCAGCACCACCACGAGCTCCTGCAGCTCGTGCTCCTGTGGCAGCGTGGCACCCGAGGTCGTCACCGGCACGCCCTGCTCCGCGATGGCGCGCGCATAGTGCTCGAGCGCCTTCCGTCCCCGCGTGAGCACCAGGAAATCTTCTGCGTTGCGATTCTCAGCAGCTATGCGCGTCGCGATCCAGGCCGCGACCTGCTTCGCGTCGGCCGCGATGATCCGGTTGGGATAGTTCTGGTCCGGCGTGACGCCGCACCAGCGCACGCCGTCGTGCCCTGCCGCCTCGTGCACCGTGATGAGCGGCGCGAACGCGGCCTGCTCGGCGCTCGAGTCCGGCTTGAACGGGCCGTCGAAGTACGTGGTCACCAGCTCGCCGATAGGCGCCACGGAGCGGAAGTTCTGCGTGAGCCGCAGCACCGCGCCGAACCCCGCGAACCGCTGCTTCACCTGCTCGTAGGTCTGGATGTCCGCCCGGCGGAAGCGATAGATGCTCTGCTTCGGATCGCCCACCACGAAGAGCGCGCCGGGCCGCGGCGTGACGGCACGCCAGTCCACGCCATCGGCCGGGTCGGATGCGAGCAGCAGGCACACTTCTGCCTGGATCGGGTCGGTGTCCTGGAACTCGTCGACGAGCAGGTGACGATAGCGCTCGCCGAGTGCGCGACGCGCGCCGGCGTGGGTACGCAGCAGCCGGGCGGCGCCGAGGAGCAGGTCCTCGAACGTGAGGCGGCCGGTCGCGAACCGTTCGGTCTCGTACGCCTTCGCAGCCTGCAGCAGGAATGCCATCACCGCCGGATAGCGGTGCTCCCACCACTGGCGCTGCACGGGCGCGAGGACGTCCTGGTAGAGTGACACGCCCGCCTCGCTCAATGCCTTGGCGGCCTTCTTCCCTTCCTTCGTATCGCTCCAGCGGTTCTGCGTCAGGTCGAACTTCGACGCCGTGAGCGCGACGATGGAGTCGCAGAAGCCACGCACCGTGTTCCAGTCGTGCAGCCGCTTGAAGAGGCCGAGTCGGCGCACGGTGGTCTGGAGCGAGTCCCAGCCGGCGTCGGGCTCGTCGTCCGGCATGGCCGCGTTCGCCATGGAGAGGAATGCATCGAGCTGAATGCGCGCAGCCGCGATCGTGGGAGCATCCACCGCCGCGGCAGGGAACGTGACGTCGGGATACTGCACCACATCGGCGAACGCGTCCGCCAACGAGCGGGGGTCGACGCCGATCGCGGAGAGTCGTGCGAGCTCGGTGGCATTGTCGGCGCGCTGCCGCACCAGCCAGCGTTCCCAGAATGCCGCCAGCTGCACTGGCGCCTCGGTCTCGTCCAGCTCGCGGAACGCCGGATCCAGGCCGGCCTCGAGCGTGTGCTCGCGCAGGAGCCGCGCGCAGAACGAGTGGATGGTGCCGATGAACGCCTGTTCGACGTCTTGCAGGGCGCGGTCGAGAACGGACACGAGCGGCGCATTCTTGGACGTTCGCGCCGCCGCGAGCGCCTGCTCGAGCGCCTGCTGGAACTTCTCGCGCAGCTCGTTGGCCGCCTTCCGCGTGAACGTCACGGCGGCGATGCGCTCCACCGGCGTCCCGCGCTGCACGAGCGACAGCAGCCGGCCGATGAGTGCGGTGGTCTTGCCCGACCCGGCGCCCGCCTCGACGAGGAGGTTGGTGTCGAGGTCGTCGGCGATGAGCTTGCGCGCGGGCTGGTCGAGGGGTGTCGTCACTGGCCACCTCCGCGCCGCAGCAGCATGGCGGCGTATGCCGGAATGCCGGCCGCGTGCGCCTTCGCCCAGGCGGCACGCGGCGACACGGAGAGCCGCTCTTCCTTGTCGAGCCGCACGCGGCAGACGGGCTGGCAGTCGCAGTAGCTGCAATCGGACTTGTCGAGCGTGGGCAGGAACTGGCCCTGGGCCACGTGCTCGAGGAGCTGCTGCACCACGGGTCCCGCCGCCGCGATCTCGGCGCGATCGTAGACCACGCGCGCGTTCTCGCCCTTCACCGTCGGGAAGCGGTACTCGAACGCCACCACATTCCCCTCGAGCACCGTCTCGGCGGCCGACGCGTAGATGGGGGCCTGCAGCGAGCGGCCACCGTTGAACGCGCCCTGCTTCGGCTGCTTGCGGTGCGAACCGGCGCTGCCGGTCTTGAAGTCGATGATGACGAACCCGCCATCCGGCAGCACGTCCACCCGGTCGATGCGCCCGTGGATCGGCAGCGCCGTTCCGTCCGGCAGCACGAACGACGCGGGTGCCCCCGGCCCGAAGGCGAGCTCGGAGGCATGCCAGCGCGCACCCGTGAGCCGCTTCCGATCCTCCTCCATCGCGAGGAATGCGCGTGCCGCCTCCAGGATTTCCCGGGCCTCCGACTCGAACACCGATTCCGAGGGCGGTGGCACCTGCTCCC
>JBJMOZ010000134.1:0-10640 GCA_045803465.1 Gemmatimonadales bacterium
GGCGTAGCTTAGGCGTGGGAACGGCGCGACCAGACGCTTGTGCGGCACCACCTCGCGCGCCATCTCGATGAACAGCCGCTCGATCAGGTTCAGCACATCCTCCTGGTCGACGAAGCTCATCTCCATATCGAGCTGGGTGAACTCGGGCTGACGATCGGCGCGCAGGTCTTCGTCGCGGAAGCAGCGGGCGATCTGGAAGTAGCGATCGTAACCCGCGACCATGAGCAACTGCTTGTAGATCTGCGGCGACTGCGGCAATGCGAAGAACTCGCCCACGTGCAGGCGGCTCGGCACGAGGTAGTCGCGGGCGCCCTCCGGGGTGGGCTTGGTGAGGATCGGTGTCTCGATCTCGAGAAACCCCCGGTCGGCGAGCGTGCGACGCGACCGCTGCATCAGGCGGTGACGCAGCACCATGTTCGCCTGCAGCTCCGGGCGCCGCAGGTCGAGCACGCGATGCTTGAGCCGCAGTTCTTCCGAGGCGAGCTCCTCCCCCTCCTTGCGCGCCACCGAAATCGGCGGCGTGATCGCGGGCCCGACGACGCGCAGCCCCGTCACGTGCACCTCGATCTCGCGCGTCGCGAGGGAGCTGTCGCGCGCACTCTCCGGGCGCAGTGCCACCTCGCCCTCCACGAGCACGACCGATTCCGTCCCCGCGTCCGCTGCGGCCTCCATGACGTCGGCCGGCGTCCAGCGCGGATCGCACGAGAGCTGCACGATGCCCGCCCGATCGCGGACGTCGAGGAAGACGAGCCCGCCCAGATCTCGACGGCGATGCACCCAGCCGCCCAGACGCACCGTCTGGCCGACCTGGTCGCGCGAGAGTTCACCACAACGGTGCGTACGGAGCGAAGTCGCGCTCATGCGTCTGGAAATCCGGGGAGAGGTGCGGGTTCAAAGCCGGGACTGCTCCAAAACCTAACCCCCGGCCGGAAGGGTCGCAAGCAATTCATTTGTCGAGAGTTACGCCCCTTTTCCACCTTGGATGCGCCGCACGCACGGGGCACCGTTGGCGGCCGGGATCGGGTATGTTTGAGGCATGTCACAGCGCGCCGTCGACACTGCCTCGATTCTCGATCTCGCTCCTACCGCAGCCCGTGCGCGTCTTGCGACGTGGGTCGGCGACGCCGGGTTGCCGGCCTACCGCGCCGAGCAGCTCTTCAGGCGACTGTGGACGGCCCCGATCTCGAGCTGGGCGGAGGCGACCGAGCTGCCGACGGTGCTTCGGGAGCGACTGGATGCCGAGCTGCCCCTGCTCCGCCTCGAGCCCGTGACCATCCAGGAGTCGCAGGATGGCACGGTGAAGTTCCTGTGGCGACTCCACGATGGCGAGATGATCGAGTCGGTGCTGATCCCGAGCGGAACCCGGCGCACGCTCTGCATCTCGTCCCAGGCCGGATGTGCGCTGGGGTGCGTCTTCTGTGCGACGGGCACCATGGGCTTCCGCCGCAACCTGAGCCCCGCCGAGATCGCGACGCAGGTGCGCGAGGTCGTGTTGCGGAACGCCGCCGACAAGCCGACCAACGTCGTGTTCATGGGCATGGGCGAGCCGCTGCTCAACTGGTCGGCCGTGGATACGACGCTCACCATCCTCAACAGCCCGGACGGGTTCGGCATCGGCGCACGTCACATCACCGTGTCGACGGTGGGCATCCTGCCGGGCATGGAGGCGTTGGCGGAACGGCCGGAACAGTTCCGGCTCGCCATCTCGTTGCACGCCCCGGAGCACACGCGGCGCCTGGCCATCATGCCGGTCGAGAAGAAGTACACGCTGGACGAGGTGCTCGATGCAGCGAAGTCGTTCCGCAAGCGCATCACGTTCGAGTACGTGCTCATCGCGGGAAAGAACGACACCGACAAGGACGCCGACCAGCTCGCGCGCCTGGCGCGGAAGATGGGTGCGTTGGTGAACATCCTGCCGCTGCACCCGGGCGGTGCCCCGGGGCTGACACCGACGACACCATCGCGCATCCGGGCCTTCGCCGACCGGCTCAAGAACATGGGCGTCGAAGCATCCGTGCGGCGGAGTCGCGGGCTCGACATCAACGCGGCGTGCGGGCAGTTGCGGGTGGAGGTCGAGCGGAAGCAGCGGCGCGTCGCGAGCGCGTGATCTCGACGTGATACTCTCGATACTCGCGGAACCTGTGCGACGCGCAGTGTACGAATTACTTGGAAGGTGATGGATGGACGGCCAATCAATGATGTTGCCAAGTGACATCATCGAAGCCTACCACCTGTCACCTTCCATCTTTTTTGCCCCTCCCGGATCAGCATTGCCCAGCGCGGCACGCACCGCGCAGCTCAGCCCGTCCAGCCGAGTCCCGTCGCAACGCAATTGAAGGAGAGCAGCAGGTCCTGCAGCGTGTCCTGCGCCTGCTGCCCGCTCGCGGCGCGATATTCCTTGAGGAGTTGCACCTGCATCCGGCTCGCCTCGCTGATGGTGCGTTGGCGGCGGTAGAACTGGCGCAGGTAGCGGGGAAAGCGCTCGGCGAGCGTGCCGCCACCCGAGATCCGCAGCACGGCGCGGCACGTGCGTTCGTACTCGTCCTTCACGACCGCAAACACCGATTCGCGCACCGCTGCGTCCGGCACGAGTGCGGCGTACTGCCCTGCCAGCTGCAGGTCCACCTTCACGAGCGTCTTCTCGACTTCGTCGATGATGAGGCGGAAGAGCCGCGAGTCGTTGAACATCCGCCGGAGGAGCTTTTCGCCCCGCTCACCTCGCACCTCCAGGAAGGTCTCCAGCCCGGTGCCCACCCCGTACCAGCCAGGCACGAAGTGGCCGTTCTGGCTCCAGGCGAATACCCAGGGAATCGCACGCAGGTCGCCAAGGCTGCGCGCCCCGAAGCGCCGTGCAGGGCGTGAGCCGAGGTTGAGCAACGCCAGCTCGTCGAGCGGGCTCGCGGCCGGATAGTAGGTCATGAGTCCCGGGTGCTCCACCAGCTGCCGATACGCCGCGAACGACGCCCCGGAGACGGCTTCCATGGCCTCATCGAACTCACCGACCGGCACCAGCGCCTGCTCGTGCTCCGACTTGACGGCGTGCTCCATGACGCTCGCCGCCAGCAGTTCCAGCTGGTAACCGGCCGTTCCTCGGTTGGCATACTTGTACGACACCACCTCACCTTGCTCCGTCAGGCGGAACCAGCCGTTGATCGAACCCGCCGGCTGCGCCGCGATGGCACGGCCGGTCGGCGCGCCGCCGCGGCTCACCGAGCCGCCACGGCCGTGGAAGAAGGCGATCGGGATGCCGAGCTCCTTGCCCAGACGCGTCAGCTTGAGCTGCGCCTTGTAGAGCTCCCAGTTGGCGGTGAAGAACCCACCGTCCTTGTTGGAATCGGAGTAGCCGATCATCACTTCCTGAACGCCACCCTGGTCGCGTACGCTGCGGCGCACCAGCGGGACGTTGAGCAGCTCGCGCATGATGGCCGGCGCGTCGCGCAGGTCGTCGATCGTCTCGAAGAGCG
The DNA here is from genome assembly GCA_045803465.1 of Gemmatimonadales bacterium. Classification (GTDB taxonomy): domain Bacteria; phylum Gemmatimonadota; class Gemmatimonadetes; order Gemmatimonadales; family GWC2-71-9; genus JAGGAG01. The sequence goes on from JBJMOZ010000134.1 coordinate 3,465, forward strand.
GCACGATCGGGAGCACGCACCGCTCCACGCCCGCGGCATCCGGAAAGAGGCCGCCCTCCTTCGCCGCCAGGTAGGCGCCCAGCACGTCGCTCAACGAGTGCGTCATGCTGAGCACGAAGGCGCCGAACGCCTCCCGGTCCACCACCTCGCGCATTTCCGCGATGAGGCGGAACAGCCCCATCGTCTCGGCCGGCCCCGTCGGCAACGCCGCGAGCCGCAGCTCCTCGAACCTTGGCCGCGCCAGCTCGGCCTGCACCCACGCCGACCACTCCGGCGATTTGGGGCTGGGCGGTTCGACATCGAGCTGTCCGGTCCGGATGCGCCATAAGGCGCCCAATGCCTCATTGAGCTTGGTCGTGTTCTCGCGCACGTCGAGCCGCACCGTGCTGAAGCGGAACACGTCCACCTCCCGCCGCACGGGACGCACGAACATCGCCGCGATCGACTCGCCGCAGGTCGCTATGACGCCCTTCTCGAGGGCGCGCAGGTCGGCGATGAGCTCATCGGCCGTCCGGTAACCTGACTCGGGCAACTCCTCGCCACGCTCTGCCGCGGCGATGGCGCGGTCGAGCCGAAGCACCTGCGCCGTCACGTACTGGCGGAAGATCTCGCCCGGGTTGCGCTGTCGGATCGACTCGCCATCTCCGCAGGCGGCAAGGACGCGATCGAGCGCTGCGGCGAAGTCGACCGGGAGCTCCACGGCACGTTCACTGACGCTCAACTCGCGCACGAGGTCGCCGAGGCGTCGCCGGTAGCGATGCATCGCCGCCAGGCGGTTCTGCGCCAGCGTCCAGCGCGTGACGTCATTCGTGACGAATGGATTGCCGTCGCGGTCGCCGCCCACCCAGCAGCCGAATTGCAGGAAGGGCGGGATGTAGAACTCCTCGCCCGGATAGTTCTGGGCCAGCGCGCGCTCGAGCTTGTCCTGCAGGATCGGCACCTGCTCGAACAGCGTCTCGTTGAAGAAGTGGAGCGCCCAGTACACCTCCTGCTCCACCGTCGGCTTCTCGAGGCGAAGCTCGCCCGTCAGCCAGAGGAGGGCGATCTCGTTGCGGATGCCGTCGACCAGCGTCTGGCGTTCACGCGGTGTCCAGCGCGGCGCCTCGAGCTCCACCAGCAGGCGGTAGATGCGGCGATGCTTCTCCAGCACCGTCACGCGCTTGGCCTCGGTGGGGTGCGCCGTGATGGTGGGGCGGACGCGCAACGTCGAGAGGAGCAAGCGCAGCTCCTCGGACGGGAGCGACAGCTCCTTCGCCGCGCGCACCGCCTGCAGCAGCGTGCCCCGCAATGCCTCGGCGCCCTTTTCGGTCTCGATCTGGCGACGCCGCCGCATCGCCGCGTTCTGTTCGGCGATGCTCAGGAGATGGAGCCACATGCCCAGGATCTGGAGCGCCTTCGTGCGCAACGGGCCCGAGAGGCCGGACTCGTCGCCCAGCAGCACCGGCTCGAGCCGCGGCTCGCGGGTGCGGACGACCTCGATGAGGGCATTGAAGAGGAGTTCGGCGACCTCGCCCGCGTACGCCGCGGCCTTCGCCGCCGCCGGCTCCGACGAAGCCGGCAGCGCCGAAGGGTCGAACGGCGGCCGATCGGCCGCCGTCACGCCACCTTGTCGCGGAGGGGCTTCCCCGCGAAGTACAACCGGAGGTTCTCGAGCGAGCGCATGCCCATGGCGATGCGCGTCTCGCGCGTGGCGCTGCCGAGGTGCGGGAGCAGCACGACATTCTCCAGGGTGAGCAAGTCCTCCGTGACCGCCGGCTCCTTCTCGAACACGTCCAGGCCGGCGCCCGCGATGATGCCTGCCTTGAGCGCCTGCACCAGGGCCGCTTCGTCCACCACGTCGCCGCGCGCCGTGTTGATGAGGAACGCGCCCTTCTTCATGAGCTTGAGGCGCTCGGCATTGACGAGGTGACGCGTCTCGGGCGTGGCCGGGCAATGCAGCGACACGAAATCCGACCGGGTGAACACCTCCTCGAGCGACTCCACCGGCTCGGCGCCGAGCGCGGCAGCTTCCTGCGGCGACGGCGGGTATGGATCGTGGAAGCTGACCTTCATGCCGAATCCGTGATGCGCCCGTCGTGCCACCGCGCGCGCGATGCGGCCCATGCCCACGAGTCCGAGCGTCTTGCCCGTGACGTGCGTTCCGAGCATGTGTGTGGGACGCCAGCCGGTCCAGGCCTTCGCGCGGACGTGACGCTCGCCCTCGCCGGCCCGGCGCGCCACCATCAGCAGCAGCGTCATCGCCGTATCGGCGGTGGCGTCCGTGAGCACGTCGGGAGTATTCGAGATCGCCAGCCCACGTGCCTTCGCGGCGTTCACGTCGATGTGATTGAAGCCCACGCCGAAGTTCGCGATGATCTTCGCGCGAAGCGGCTCGACCGAGAGCACGTCGGGAGTGAGCTTGTCGCTCACCGTCGGCAGCAGGGCGTCCGCAGTGCGCAGCGCCTCCTTGAGCTCGTCGGCCGAGAAGGGATGGTCGTCCCGGTTGAGGCGGACGTCGAAGTCCGTCGCGAGGTCGGCCTCGACTTCCTCCGGCAAGCGCCGGGTCACGACCACGACGGGGCGGGTCACACCGCCACCGTGGTCTTCTTGCCCTTGTTGGCGAGTACCTTCGCCACCGTCTCGCCCAGTTCGGCCGGACTCGGCGCCACGGCCAGGCCCAGCGAGCGCATGATTTCGGCCTTCTCCGCGGCGGTGTCGCCGAATGCGGAGATGATGGCCCCCGCATGACCCATGCGGCGCCCCTTCGGCGCCGTCAGGCCCGCGACGTAACCGATGACCGGCTTCGTCATGTTCTCCTTGACGAACTGCGCCGCCTCGGCCTCCTGCGGGCCGCCGATCTCACCGATCATCATCACGGCCTCGGTCTCGGGGTCCTCCTCGAACATCTTGAGGATGTCGAGGAACGAGCTCCCGTTGATCGGATCGCCGCCGATGCCGACGCTGGTGGAGACGCCGATGCCCAGTGCCTTCATCTGCGCCGCGGCCTCGTAGCCCAGCGTGCCCGAGCGCGTCACGAGACCCACGCTGCCCTGCCGGTAGATGTGTCCGGGCATGATGCCGAGCATCGCCTTGCCGGGCGAGATGAGGCCGGCACAGTTCGGTCCGACCATCATGGTGCGCTTCTCCTTGGGGAACTTCAGGAGGTAGCGCTTCACCATCATCATGTCCTGCGCCGGGATGCCATCGGTGATGGCGCAGACGAGCCGGATGCCTGCGGCCGCCGCCTCCATGATCGAGTCGGCGCAGAAGGCGGCCGGCACGAAGACGAGGCTCGCCGTGGCGCCGCTCTGGGCCACCGCTTCGCTGACCGTGTCGTAGACCGGGCGGTCGAGATGCTTCGCGCCGCCCTTGCCGGGGGTCACGCCGCCCACGACGTTCGTGCCGTACGCGATCATCTCCTTGGCGTGGAACGTCGCCTTGTCGCCCGTGAAGCCCTGGACGATGACGCGGGTGGTCTGGTCGATGAGGATGCTCATGGCTCAGGCCCTCCCGGCCGAGGCGGTGCGTTCGCGCATCGCGGCGACGACCTTGTCGGCGGCGTCGGCGAGACTGTCGGCGGTGATGATCGGCAACCCACTGTTCTTGATGATGTCTCGTCCGGCCTCGACGTTCGTCCCCGCAAGGCGCACCACGAGCGGGATCTTCAGGCTGGTCTCCTTCGCCGCCTGCACCACGCCCTGGGCCACCCAGTCGCAGCGATTGATGCCGGCGAAGATGTTCACGAGCATCGCCTCGATCTTCGGATCGGCCAGCACGAGCTTGAAGGCCGCCGCGACACGTTCCGGGCTGGCGCCTCCGCCCACGTCGAGGAAGTTGGCCGGCTCGCCGCCGGCGTGCTTGATCATGTCCATCGTGGCCATCGCGAGGCCAGCGCCGTTGATGATGCAGCCGATGTTGCCGTCCAGCGCCACGTAGTTGAGGCCGTACTCGGCCGCCTGGGCCTCGCGCGGGTCCTCCTCGGCGTAGTCGCGCAGCTCGCTCACGTTCGGGCGGCGGAAGAGCGCGTTGTCGTCGAAGGTCATCTTGGCGTCGAGTGCCAGCACCGCGCCGTCCTTCGTGACGACGAGCGGATTGATCTCCACCATCGTCGCGTCGAGATCGCGGAAGGCGCGGTAGGCCCCGAGCAGCGTGGTGACGCAGCGATTGACCTGCGCGGGGGCCAAGCCCAGTCGGAAGGCGATCTGCCGTGCCTGGAACGCCGCCATCCCGATCGCGGGCTCCACCACCTCGCGGATGATCGCGTCGGGGTGCGACTTGGCGATCTCCTCGATCTCGATGCCGCCCTGCGGTGCGCCCACGACCATGATGCGCTCGCTCTTGCGGTCGAGCACGAAGCCGATGTAGCACTCGCGCTCGATCGGCACCGCCTGCTCGACATAGAGCCGGTGCACCACGCGACCCTCGGGACCGGTCTGGTGGGTCACGAGCTTCTTGCCGAGGAGCGCCTTGGCCGCCTGGCGCACCTCATCCTCGGTGGAACAGAGCTTCACGCCGCCCGCCTTGCCGCGCGCGCCGGAGTGGATCTGCGCCTTCACCGCCCAGCGGATGCCGCCGATCACGGCGGCGCGGAACACGGCCTGCTCGGGACTGTAGGCCACGCCACCGCGCGGGATGGCGACGCCGAACCCCGCGAGCAGTTCCTTCGCCTGATATTCGTGAATATCCACGGATCCGACTCCTGTGGAATGGTGAGACTGTAGCGGGGTCGACTGGTTACCGGCTGCGCTTCGCGACCGCTTCCGCGATCTCCACCACCACCTGCGCCATGCGGGCACTGGCGGCGTCGATCATTCTGCCATCGAGCTGGGCGGCGCCCTTGCCATCGCGCGCCGCCTCGTCGAGCGCCACCAGGATCCGCTTGGCCCGGTCCACTTCCGCCGCCGGCGGCGAGAACACCTGGTTGCACAGTGGGATCTGCGACGGATGAATGGCCCACTTCCCCTCGAGCCCGAGGGCCGCATCGCGACGTGCGGCCGCCATGAAGCCATCCGCGTCCTTGAAGTCGCCGAACGGCCCGTCGATGGCGCGCAGTCCGTACGCCCGGCACGCCACCGTCATGCGCGCGAGCCCCGCATGCCACTGGTCGCCCGGGTAGTCTGGGTTGAGGCCGCCGATGCTGACCGTGCGCGCGCGAACGCTCGCCGCGAAGTCGGCCACGCCGAAGTGCATCGCTTCGAGCCGCCTCGAGCTCTGCGCGATGGCCTCCACGTTGGCCATGCCGAGGGCCGTCTCGATCAGCACCTCGATGCCGATGCGATGCGGGATCTGCCTGGCCATTTCGATCTGCGTCAGCAGCGCGTCGGTGAGGTAGACGTCGGACGGCACGCCCACCTTCGGGATCAGCACCAGGTCCAGACGGTGCCCCGCCTGCTCGATCACGTCCACCACGTCGCGATAGAAGTAGTGCGTGTCGATCCCGTTCAGGCGCACCATGACCGTCTTGCCCTGGCCCTTCCAGTCGATCTCGAGCAATGCCTTGATGACGTTGAGGCGCGCCTGCTCCTTGTCCGCCGGCGCGACGGCGTCCTCCAGGTCCAGGAAGACGACGTCAGCCTCGCTTTCGGCGGCCTTCTGGAACATCTGCGGCTGCGAGCCCGGCACGGCCAGCGTGCTGCGCTGCAGCCGCGGGCGGGCGGGCTCGTAACGGGTGTGGCTCATGCCACGCCGGCCGGTTCGGCCTGCTTCACCTGGGCCTCGGGCGGCGGAGGCGCGGCCTTCTTCGGCGGCAGCGGCTTCGCCGTCTCGAGCCAGTAGCGCTGCGCGGCGGCAACGCCGGAGCCGAGGTCGATCCGGATGCCTACGTCGGTCATCGCCATCTCGCTGCCGGCGATGCCCGCGAGCAGCGTGATCTCGTTGAGGTCGCCGAGGTGACCGATGCGGAAGAGCTTGCCGGCAACTTTGTTCAGGCCTGCGCCGAGGGCGAAGTTGTAGCGGCGGTACGCGACGTCGATGACATCGGCGCCGTTGATGCCGCTCGGCACCATGATGGCGCTCACCGTGTCCGAGTACCACTTCGGCTCCTTGGCGCAGAGCGAGAGCCCCCACGCCTTCACCGCGCGACGACAGCCTTCGGCCAGCCGGTGGTGGCGCGCAAACACGTTGTCGAGGCCTTCCTCGAGCAGCATGTCCATGGCCTCGCGGATGCCGTAGAGCATCGGGATCGACGGCGTGTAGGGGAAGTAGCCCGTCGCGTTCGCCTTCGTCTGGTCCTCGAAGCTCCAGTAGCACTTGGGCAGCTTCGCGGTCTTTCCCGCCTCGAGTGCCTTTGGACCAACGCACACGATGCCGGCGCCCGCCGGCAGCATGAAGCCCTTCTGCGAGCCCGTCACGCAGATGTCGACCTTCCACTCGTCCATGCGGAAGTCGATGCTCGCGAGGCCCGACACGCTGTCGACGAAGAGCAGCGCGGGGTGGCCCGCGGCGTCGATCGCCTTGCGCACGGCGCCGATGTCGCTCGTGACGCCGGTTGCCGTCTCGTTGTGCACCACGCACACGGCCTTGTACTCGTGCTTCTTGTCGGCCGCGAGCAGCTCGTGAATCTTCTCCGGCGGCGCGCCCTCGCCCCACTCGACGTCGACGGCCGTGACGTCGAGGCCCAGGCGCTGCATCATGTCGATCCAGAGGTGGCTGAACTGGCCGTAGCGGAACGACAGCACCTTGTCGCCCGGCGAGAGCGTGTTCACGAGCGCCGCCTCCCAGCCACCGGTGCCGGTGCCCGGAAAGACGAATGCCTTGCCCGTCTCCGACTTGAAGATCTTCGGAAGGTCGCGGAAGATGCCGTTCGCGAGGTCGGGGAACGTGGAAGACCGATGATCTTCCATCGGAACGTGCATCGCACGGAGGATCCGGTCCGGCGTGTTCGTCGGCCCCGGCACGAAGAGGAAGTTGCGACCCGGCATTGCTCAGACCCTCGCGGATAAAGACGGAACGTGCGCCGACAGTCTCACCGGACTGCGGCGAATCCCGGACGGCGGCCTTCACCGTCCTGTATATTCATCCCCCCAACCACCCGGCACCAGACGTGGGCCTTTCATGATGACACCCGCAGGCCCCTCCGATGCGTCACTCCTCCGGTCGCTCTACGATGCGGCCGTGGCCGCCGTGAACCCCGGTCCTGCCACCGAGTCGGCGCTCGAGCAGCACGCGTCATCCGGGACGCGGCCCCTCTTCATTCTC
>JBJMOZ010000148.1:0-2693 GCA_045803465.1 Gemmatimonadales bacterium
CATGCCGGCGATGCCGAAGCGCATCGCACGCACCGGCGAGACCGCGCGCCACGTGTCGGTGAGCGCGTCCTGAGCGAGCGCCTGCGCGCCGAGGATCGAGCCGCTCGCCACCGCGAGCGGCGCCTCGTGGCCGGGCACCACCTGCTCGACGCTGCCCGAGAGCAGCAGGTACATGTACTTGGCGGCCCCACCCGGGCGCAGGATGATGCTGCCGGCGTTGAAGTCCACGATCGGGGAGCGCAGCAGCCCGTTCAGCTCTCCGGGAGTCGCCTCCGGGAAGGCGCGCGCGAGGTGGCCGTAGGCGTGCTGCTTGAGATAGTCCTGCCCCGACGGAATCAGCACGTCGACCGCGCCGAAGATCGCCGAGGATCCGACCTTGAGGTGATCCTGCGAGAAGGCGCCGGCCCTGTGGGCGAGGATGATCTTTTCCGAGCGGTCCTCGGCGAAATCGCGCGGGTCCCCGTGGATGAGGCCGCCGCCCGCGTCGATCTTCTTCACCGTGGCGGGCGTGAGATAGGCGCGGCGCACGGACTCGACGAAGTCCGGCGGGAAGAGCTCCGAGGCAGGCGGCTTGGAGACCAGGCGCCGCAGGACGTCGAGCGACACGATGTCGGCCCAGTGCGCGTAGCTGCGGTAGGTCTCCTCGTCGCGCACGCGGATCATGAAGAGGTCGGTCTCGACCGGGTGCGGCGATGGGATCGGCATCACCTCCATGCCGTCGCAGTCGTTCCAGCGGTCGGGCACGAGGTCGCGCACGTCGAAGAGCTCGGCGAACATCGACTCGTCGATCGACAGCAGCGCCGAGAGCTTGCGCATCACCGACTGGCGCACCAGCGGCGTGGCGAAGTACTTCATCGGCCGCCCGCTCGCCAGCAGCGCGGGGAGGCCGGCGAAGTGGTCGTCGTGCGAATGCGTGTGGAAGATGCCCTCGATCTCGCCCACGTCGATGCCCAGGCTCTTCAGCGTCTCCATGATGTTCGGGCCCGCGTCCATCAGGTAGTAGCGGCCCTGGTTCATCATGATGCTGCCCATGCTCTGGCGGCGCATGTCCCAGCCGTCGCCTTCGCCGCTGTGCACGACGCCGAAGTACTGCAGCTCGATGCGGTGCTGGCCCAGGGTGTAGGGCGCCTCGTAGTTCTCGCCCGGCCCGAGGTTCAGGTCCACGACGGTCTTCTGCCCCTGGTAGGCGATCTCGAACCTGTTGGTGGCCAAGCGCCGCACGGTCACGCCGCTGTCGATCTCCACCGGCCCGTCTGCCACGACGCGGTAGTCGACCAGCTCCACGCTGGGGCGGATGCGGCCGAACGCGAAACCCAGCTTGAGCGCCATGTGCCGGCGTGCCGCGGCCTCGTCCAGCCCCGCGGCCTCGAGCTCCTCCTCGGAGGCGAGCCCGTAGTTGCCGCGATGGATGTAGCGCAGCTGCGCCGCGACCTGTTCGGCCGAGCCCACGAGGATGGGCTTGCGGCCGGTGTTGTTCGGGTGGTTGGGCAGGATCATTCCCTGCCGGTAGAGCATCTGCAGCACCGGGAACTCGGCCATGTTGGCGAAGCGGCCGTTCTGCAGCATGAGGTCCGATAGCAGGATCACGTTGGGCCCGGTCTCGCTCGGCGCTCCCGGCCGCGACTCCTCGGCGATGTAGCCGCGCAGCATCAGGTGCTTCACCACGTCCTCGGGGCTGCCGCAGAGGATGTAGATCCCGGCCTCGGGCACCTGCACCCAGTACACGCCCGTGGTGACGCGCGTCGTGCGCAGGTTGTGCATCGCCTCGCGCAGGCGCTCGCGCAGGGCCTGCTGGACCTTCTGCAGGCTGATCTGCTGGCGCACGCGCGCCTCGAGCACGTCGCGCTCGAGATGCTTGTAGATGTAGTCGACGCCACCCGCCTCGAAGCCCTTCAGCTCGTCGGTGCCGTCGGTGCGCGCCGTGAGGAAGAGCACCGGGGTGTCGCCGACCGCGTCGGCTTTCAGGCGCCGGCACAGCTCGAAGCCGTCGATGTCGGGCATGTCGACGTCGAGCAGGATCGCGTCGGGCTGGACTTGGCGGGCGAGGGCGACTGCCTTGTTGGGCAGGTTGGTGCTGACGACGCGGTAGCTTCCCCCGAGCTTCGCCTCGAGGAACTGGGTGACGGCAGGGTCGTCGTCGATGGCCAGGATGGTCGGCTTGTCGCTCACGAGGTCATCCCGTCGCGATGCGCGACGCGCACCCGGACTTTGTCGAGGTACTGGCGCAGCGCCGCGGCGCGGGCCGCGAGCTCGGTTGCGTCGCCATCGGTGGCGCCGCGCTCGATCGCCTTGCTCTCGACCGCCGCCCACTTGAAGCCGTAGAGCGCGAAGCTTCCCGCCAGGCGGTGGGCGAGGCGCATGAACGCCGCTCGGTCGCCGGCCTCGAGGGCCCGCGGCATCTCGTCGAGCGCCTGGCGGCGCGACTCGAGGAAGCCGTGCAGCGTCGGTTCGAGATCGGGATCGAGCACCACCTCGTCGGCGGGACCCACCTCGGCCGGGGCGGTGCCACCGGAGGCGATGGGCACCTTCACGCCGGAGAGGATCTGCCACAGGATGCCGCGCGAGGCCGGTTTCACCAGGTACTGGTCGCAGCCCGCATCCAGCGCGCGCTTGACGATGGCGTCCTCGTCGTTGGAGGAGATGGCCACGATCAGCAGGCGCTTCCGGTGCATGACTTGCTCGACCTCGCGGAG
>JBJMOZ010000160.1:0-6271 GCA_045803465.1 Gemmatimonadales bacterium
AGGAGCAGGGCATCCAGATCGCCCGTCGCACGGTCGCGAAGTACCGCGACCAGCTGGGCATTCTCCCGGCGCGGATGCGCAAGCGCGTATGACGCTGCCCGCGACCCGTCGGGCCGGCGCACAGGTGCGCCGGCACGTGGACGTCAGCGTGCTCGTGCCGGCCAAGGACGAGGCGGAGAACCTGCCGGAGTTCGTGCGGCTGGTGCAGCAGGCGCTGGACCCGGCGGGGTTCTCCTACCAGCTCGTCGTCGTGAACGACGGCAGCCGGGACGGGTCGGCCGACGTGCTGGCGCGGCTGGAGGACGAGTACCCGTTCCTGCGCGTCTGCACCCACCGCTCGCAACGTGGCATCGCCGACGCGCTTCGCACCGCCGCCGAGGTGGCCGACGGCGAAGTGTACGTCTTCTACCCGGCCGACCTGCAATACCTGCCGGAGGACATCCCCACGCTGGTGCGGCCGATCCTCGATGGGCATGCCGACGTGATCACGGGCACCAAGCAGGGCCAGTACGAGAAGGCCTTCGTCTCGGGGATCTACAACGGCCTGTGCCGCGCGCTCTTCGGCGTGAACGTCACCGATCTCAATTCGGTGAAGGCATTTCGCCGCCAGGTGATGGACCTGCAGCCGCTGCGGCCCGATTGGCACCGCTACATGGTGGTCATCGCGGCGGTGGAAGGGTTCCGCATCGAGTCACGCCCCGTGCCGCTATACGCGCGTCGCGCCGGACAGTCGAAGTTCGGCTGGCGGCGCATTCCCGTGGGCGTGGTGGACCTGCTCTCGGTGTGGTTCCAGGTGCGTTTCGGACGGAAGCCGATGCTCTTCTTCGGCGTGGTCGGCGCGCTCCTCTTCCTCGTGGGCTTTCTTGCCGGCGTCGTGGCCCTCGTGCTCCGCTTCGGGTTCGGTGTCGGCTTCCGGCCGCTGCTCAACCTGGTCGAGACGATGGTGATCTGCGGCGTGGTGCTGTTCGGGTTCGGCTTCGTGGGCGAGCTGGTCGCCGGACTGCGCGAGGAGAACCGCGAGATCGCCCGCTCGCTCGAGCGTCTGCACCAGTCCCGGCGGGACTGACGCGGTGCGGGTCGTCTTCCTGACGCACAACTTTCCACGGTGGCCGGGGGACGTCTCCGGCAATTTCCTCGTGCCGCTCGCCCACGGGCTCGGACGACGCGGCGTCGAAGTGGTCGTGGTGGCGCCCGCCGACGCGGGCGACGTGGGCGCCGAGGAGTTCGAGGGCATCCGCGTGCGGCGCGTGCGATACGCACCGCCCGAGAACGAAACGCTCGCCTACCGCGGCACCATGATGGACGCCGTGCGCCTGCAGGGCGGGGCCCGTGCCCTGTTCGGCCTGTGGCGGTCGCTCCGGGCGGCGGCGCGTGCGGAGGTGCGAGCGGGTGCGCACGTGGTGCACGCCCACTGGTGGGTGCCCGGCGGTCTCGCAGCGCCCAGCGGCGTGCCCCTCGTGCTCACCATGCATGGCACCGATGCGCGGCTGCTCGAGCGCTCCGGCCTGGCGCGAGTCCTGGCGCGGCGCGTCGTGGGACGTGCCGGCGTCGTGACGACCGTCTCCAGGCCGCTCGCCGCCATCGTTCAGGAGCGGCTGGGTCTCTTCATCGACCCGACCCGCATCCAGCCGATGCCCGTGCCGCTCGAGGACGGACGCTGGACCAGCGGAGGGGCCGGGCTCATGACCGTCTCGCGGCTCACCGCGCAGAAGCGCGTGCATCTGTCGCTCGAGACCGTGGCATGCCTCAGGGATCTCGACATCCGCTTGCCCCTCACCATCGTGGGCGAGGGGCCGGAGCGCAGTCGCCTCGAGCGACTCGCCTCCGATCTCGGCATTGCGCCACAGGTGAGCTTTGCCGGGGCGCTGTCGCGGGCCGAGGTGCTGGAGCGTCTGACGCAGGCGGATCTCATGCTATTTCCCGCGGAAGGCGAAGGGTTCGGTCTCGTCGCGGCGGAGGCGCTGATGCGCGGCGTACCGGTGGTGGGATGCTGGGATGGGGGCGGCGTGCTCGATGTCGTGCCGGAGCAGGGCGCCGGCCGCCTCGTGCTTCCGTCTCCCGAGGCCATGGCCGATGCGGTCCTCGGCCTGCTGCGCGACTCGGCCACCGGCGATCGCGCCAAGCAGGCCGGCGAGCAGTGGCGGGTCCGCCTCTCGCCGGATCGCGTCGCCGAGGTCTGCGAATCGTGGTACCGGGAGGCGCTCGATGCGGCGTGACGGCTGGCGCGTCGTGCAGCTCGTGCTGGGGCTCATCGTCGTCGGCCTGGCCGTGCGCCAGGTGCTCGTCAACTGGGACGCCGTGCGCACCACGCCCTTCACCTGGAAGGTGCAGCCGCTGCTGCTCCTCTCGAGCGTCCTGATCGTGTGGGCCATGTACGCACTCCTCATCGCGACGTGGCGACTGCTGCTGGAGCGGTGGGGTGGCCGGCTCACGCTGCGCCAGGCCGCCTCGATCTGGACGGTGTCGAGTCTCGGCAAGTACATCCCGGGCAAGGTATGGGCGATCGCCGGCATGGCGGTGATGGCCAAGCGCGTCGGGGTACCGCCGTGGATTGCCACCGGCGCGGCGGTGCTCAATCAGGTGCTCGCCATCGGCGCGGGCGTCGTGGTGGTGGCGCTCACGGGTACGTCGCTGCTGGAGGCGCGGTATCCCTGGTTGCGGACCGCCATGTGGATCCTGCTTGCAATCGTGGTCGTGGGCATGTTCGTGCTGTCGTCACCCGACGCGGTGCGGCGGCTGCTCTCGGCAGCTCGCATCGACGCGGGCGACACCGCCGGACCGCCGCTCTCGGCGCTCCTGATGGCCGCCAGCGCGAACATCGTGGCGTGGGTCGGCTACGGCGTATCGCTCTGGCTCATGGCGCGGGGCCTGACGGAAGTCCCGCTGCCGCTGAGCCTGGCCATCGGCGCCTTCGCGGCGTCGTACCTGATGGGTTTCCTGGCCCTCATCGCTCCGGCAGGGCTCGGTGTGCGCGAGGGCGTCTTCATCCTGATGCTCGACCGTACGATGGGCACGCCGGCAGCCGTCGCGCTGGCCGTCGCCTCGCGGCTGCTGCTCACTCTCACCGAGCTCGGTGCCGCGGTGCCATTCCTCCTCAGCTCCCGGGAGCGTGCGCGTGTCGCACCCTGACGTCCCCGACTCCTCGGTGTTCACGCCGCGCTGGCCGTTCCTCACGGCACTCGCGGTGTTCGTCGTCGCCATGCTGTCGCTCTGCTGGCCCATGCTGGCAGGGAAGTTTCTCGTAGGCCCCATGAGCGACCAGTTCAGCGCCGGGTACGGCTTCCGCCTCTTCGGCGCGGAGTTCTTCCGCGAGCACGGCCGCATCCCGGAGTGGAACCCGTACCTGTTCGGTGGCATGCCGTTCATCGCGGCGATGCACGGCGACATCTTCTATCCCACCGCGTGGCTGCGCTGGATCCTGCCGGTGGATACCGCGATGAATCTGGGATTCGCGCTCCACTTCGTGCTGGCGGGCGCGGCGCTGTACCTGCTCCTCCGAGCGCTCGGCAGCTCGTGGACGGCAGCGCTCGTGGGTGGCCTCGCGTACGAGCTGACTGGCATCCTCGCCTCGCTGGTGAAGCCGGGACACGACGGCAAGCTCTTCGTCTCGGCCCTCGCGCCGCTGCTGTTTCTCGGCCTGCTCCGCGCCGTGCGCGATGGGAAACCATGGGGCTACGGCATGGTGGCACTGGTGACGGGGCTCGCCCTCATCAGCCCGCACTACCAGCTCACGTATTACCTGCTCGTGGCGGCGGGCTTCTGGACGCTCTACCTCGTCTTCGCGGCGACCGAACGACCGGCGGGATCCGCGCGCCTCGTCGCGCTGGCTGGAAGCCTGGCTGCGGTGCTGCTCGGACTGGCCATCTCGGCGATCCAGGCACTCCCATTCCTGAGCTACCTCCCGTACGCCGCGCGAGGCACCAATCAGGGCTGGGAGTACGCCACCGCCTTCGCGCTGCCGGTCGAGGAGCTGATGACGACCGTGCTGCCGCAGTTCAACGGCATCCTCGAACAGTACTGGGGCCAGAACTTCTTCAAGCTGCACACGGAGTACGTCGGCGCGCTGGTCCTCGTACTTGCCATCCTCGGTCTGGGCGACCGTGTGCGGGGCTCGCTTCGATGGATCCTCGCCGGCATCGCCGGGTTCTTCCTGCTCGTCGCCTTCGGGGGCCACACGCCGTTCTATCGGCTGTGGTACGAGGTGATGCCCCTCATGAAGAAGGTGCGTGCACCCGGCATGGCCTTCTTCCTGCCGGCCATGGTGACGTCGATGTTCGCGGCCTTCGGCGTGGACCGATTGCTGCGCGGCGACGTGACGCGCCGCGCGCTGCTCATCCCGCTGGCGCTGTTCGGTGGCGTGGCGGTGCTTGGTGCCGTCGGCGTGCTGCAGGCGGTCGCGGAGGCCCTCGCGAAACCGGAGCAGATGAATGCCGTCGTGAACAATGCGGGCGCGCTGCAAGGCGGGGCGATCCGCCTGCTGCTGGTGCTGCTGGCGGGGGGCGCCGCGATCTGGGCCGTGTGGGCGGGCCGGGTACGGGGCAGGGCAGCGGCCGGACTGCTTGCGATCGTAGTGGTGGCCGACCTGTGGAGCGTCGACCGGCAGTTCTTCGACTTCAGCGCCCCGGCGCGCGAGCTCTACGCCGACGACGCCGTGATCGCGAAGCTCCGCGAGACGAAGCCGCCCTTCCGGGTTTTCGACGTGCCGGGCCGCGGCGGCGTCTACGACGGCTCCTGGCTCATGGCGCATCGCGTACAGGGCGTTTTCGGCTACCACGGCAACGAGGTGCGCTTCTACGATGAGCTGTGGGGCGGCAAGAACCAGTGGACCAACCTGGCGAGCCCGAACCTCTGGAACCTGTTCGCGGTGCGCTTCCTGCTGCTGCGTGAGCCACAGCAGTTGCCCGGCTTCCACGCCGTGGGTGGACCGATGACGACCACGGCCGGCGCGCCGGCGCACCTCTACGAGCGCGACACCGTTCCGGCCTACGCGCGCGTGATCGGCGCCGCGGCGAAGGTGCCCGAAGCCCAGGCGGTCCCCACCATCATCGATCAGCGCTTCCCGATCGACAACGTGGTCGTGTTCGCGGACACCGCCTCGGTGCAGCCGGCCGCGCTGCCGGGCGGCGCGTTGCCACCGAAGCCCGCGGTGAAGGCGAGCGTGGTCGAGTGGGAGCCGGGCCGCATGCGCATCACGCTCGACGGGACGGCGCCGGCCACGACGTACCTGCTCGTGAGCGAAACGTGGTATCCCGACTGGCATGCCACGGTCGATGGCAAGCCGACGCCCGTGCATCGCGCCGACTTCGCGGCGATCGGCGTCGAGCTGCCCGCCGGGGCGAAGGAAGTGGCGCTCGCGTTCGCCTCGCCCGCATACCGGACGGGGAAGCTCGTCACCTTGATCGCGACGGTGCTCACGCTCGGCCTGTTGGCTTCGCCCCTCTGGTGGCGCAGGAGCTCCGACCATGCTTGAGCGTGCCCTCGTCGTCATCCCGACGTACAACGAGCGGGTCAACCTGCCCGTGATCGTGCCGCAGGTCCTCGAACAGGACGCGCGGCTCGAGGTGCTCGTGGTGGACGACAACTCGCCTGACGGCACGGGCCGGCTCGCCGACGAGCTCGCCGAGGGCAACCCGCGCGGGCACGTGCTGCACCGGCCGAACAAGGAAGGGCTCGGTCGCGCCTACCTGGCGGGCTTCCGGTGGGCGCTGGCGTGCGATTTCGACCTCGTCCTCGAGATGGATGCCGACCGGTCGCACGACCCGAAGTACCTGCCGGCGCTGCTTGCGGCGACGCAGGAGGCGGAGGTCGTCATCGGGTCGCGCTACAAGAACGGCGTGAACGTCATCAACTGGCCCATGTCGCGCCTGCTGCTGTCCTACTTCGCAAACAAGTACGCGCATTGGGTGACGGGGTTGCCACTGAGCGACGCGACGGGCGGGTTCAAGTGCTTTCGCAGCGTGGTGCTGCAATCCATCGACCTCGACGCGGTGCGGTCGAACGGCTACGCCTTCCAGATCGAGATGAGCTTCCGGGCGTGGAAGAAGCGCTTCCGGATCGTGGAGATCCCGATCGTGTTCGTGGACCGGACGGAGGGGACGAGCAAGATGTCGAACGTCATCGTGCGCGAGGCGGTCTGGATGGTCTGGCGCCTGCGCTGGTGGGCGCTGCGGGGCACCATCTAGCTACGCCGCCCGCCGGCGCTGGCCGGCGCGGCTCCCGAATCCCGGAGACGGACCATGCTCCCCACGGGGCGCACCTTCTACAAGATGAG
>JBJMOZ010000177.1:0-8573 GCA_045803465.1 Gemmatimonadales bacterium
TTCCGCGAGGCAACCTGGGACGAGGCGATGAGCCTCACCGCCCAGGAGCTCCGCCGCATCCGCGATACCCACAGCCCGAACGCGCTCGCCGCGCTCAGCTCCGCCAAGTGCAGCAACGAAGACAACTACGCCTTCATGCGCATGGTGCGCGGCGCCCTGGGCACGAACAACGTCGACCACTGCACGCGGCTCTGCCACTCCAGCTCGGTGTCCGCCATGAACCGGGCGCTGGCCACGGCGGCGGCGTCGGGCTCGATGCGCGAGATCGAGGAGGCGTGCGACGTCATCTTCATCTCGGGCGCCAATACCACCGAGACCCACCCCGTGTTCGGCGCGCTCATCAAGCGCGCCGTAAAGAAGGGCGCCAAGCTCATCGTCGCCGACGTGCGCCGCACCGAGCTGGCCCAGATGGCCGACATCCACCTGCAGATGATGCCGGGCACCGACGTGGTGCTCTACAACTCCATGCTGCAGCACATCGTCGCGGCGGGCCTCACCGACGAAGGATTCATCCGCGACCGGACGCACGGCTGGGAACCGCTCAAGGCGTCACTGCACATGTATCGCCCCGAAGTCGCCGAGCGCATCACGGGCATCCCGGCCGCGACGATTCGCGCAGCCGCCGAGATGTACGCGCGCGGCCCCCGGACCTCTACGCTCTGGGCGATGGGCCTCACACAGCACAGCACCGGCACCGACATCGTGGCGAGCCTGCTCAACGTGATGCTCGCCTGCGGCATGATCGGCCGCTGGGGCTGCGCGATGATCCCGATCCGCGGCCAGAACAACGTGCAGGGGTCGAGCGACGTGGGCGCGATTCCATTCGCCTACACCGATTACCGGCCGGTGGAGGATCCGGCGGTGCGGAAGATCTTCGCCGATGCCTGGCACGTGCCCGAGGAAAGCCTCTCCCTCAAGCGCGGCATGATGGTCACGGAGATCGTGGCCGACGGCAGCCCCATCCGTGGCCTGTTCGTCATGGGCGAGAACCCGGTGCTCTCCGACCCGAACATCGCGCACGCCGAGCACTGGGTGCGCGGGCTCGAGTTCCTCGGCGTGCAGGACCTCTTCCTCACCGAGACCGCGCGCTGGGCCGACGTGGTGCTGCCAGGTTCGTCGTTCGCGGAAAAGGAAGGCACGGTCATCAACACCGACCGGCACATCCAGCTCATGGAGCCGGCCATGGCCCCGCCGGGCGAAGCCCGTTGCGACCTGGACATTCTCATCGACCTGAGCAACCGGCTGGGGCTCAAGAGCGACTACACCGGCGCCTCGGACGTCATGGACGAACTCGCGCGCGTCACGCCCATCTGGGCGGGCGTAAACTATGAGCGGCTCCGCGAGCTGCGCTCGCTGCAGTACCCGGTGCCGGACACGAGCCACCCGGGCACGCCGTTCCTCTTTGCCGACGGGTTCCCGACGCCGGACGGGCGCGCCAACTTCATCCCGGTCGAGTACCTGCCGCCCAACGAGATGCCGAACGACGAGTTCCCGTTCGTGCTCAACACCGGCCGCCAGATGTATCACTGGCACACCGGCACCATGTCGCGACGCTCGCGCGGCCTCGACTCGCGCGAGCCGGTGCCGATCGTCGAGATGCATCCGGCCGACTGCGAGGAGCTCGGCCTCATGGATGGCGACCCGGTCCAGATCTCCAGCCGCCGCGGCACGATCCGCATCAACGTGCGCGTCTCGGAGCGACAGGCGCGCGGGCAGGTCTTCGTCCCCATGCACTTCCGCGAGGCGGCGGCGAACGTGCTCACCAATCCGCAACTCGATCCCTACGCCCGCATCGCGTCGTTCAAGGTGAGCGCGGTCAAGATCGAGAAGGTCGGCGCACGCCGGCCCGCCCTGGTTTAGTATTGCGGGCGTGATCTCGCGCCCCCGGAGCCTCGAGACATCCCTGCTGGCCGTGGTCGCCGCGTTCACCGCGGCGGTCGCGGCCGCTTCGCTGTGGTGGCCGTACGGGTGGGATGCGGGAATCTTCACCTGGGTGGCGGACACCATCCGTCACGGGGGCCTGCCCTACCGGGACGCGTGGGACGCGAAGGGGCCCTTCTCCTTCTATGTCTTCGCCCTCATCCAGCAGGTGGCCGGCCTCGCGATGTGGCCGGTGCGGCTCGTCGACCTGCTGCTCATGGGTGCGGGCGCGCTGGCCGTCGTCCTCATCGTGCGTCGCTACGCGCCCGGCACGATGGGACTGTGGATCGGCCTGCTGCTCCTGCTCGGATACTACGCCACCGATTTCTGGAACACGGCCCAACCCGATGCGTGGATCGGCGCGCTGGCCGCGCTGGCGATGCTGACGCTGCTGCGCGACGACCTGGACGAACATCCGGTCCGCGCGTCGCTCGCCGCATTCGTCATCGGGGTCGGCCTGGTGCAGAAGCCCACATTTCTCGCGCTGGTGCCGCTCCCGGGCCTCGCGATGCTCCTCCTGCCCGGACGGCCGATGGCGCGTCGCCTCGGTCGGGCGGCGCTGCTCACGTTCGTCGCCCTGCTGCCGGGTGCGCTCACGGCCCTCTTCTTCGCGTCGCGCGGCGAGCTGGCGGGACTCGTCGAGGGCTACATCGCGCTCAATCTGGAGATGTCGCGACAAGTCGTCGGCGGCGTCGTACGGGGACTGTTCTACACGCTCGATATGACGCTGCACATCGGCGCGATGCCGCTGCTGCTGCCGGCAGCCGTCGTGGGCGCCGTCCATCTCTGGAGCCGCGACCGCCGCGCCTGCCTGCTGCTGCTGGCGTGGTGCTTCGGCATGGTCCTGGGGATCGCTGCACAGCGGCGCTACTGGGCCTACCATTGGCATCCGTTCGCCTGGTCGCTGGGGCCGCTGGCCGGCATCGGACTGGGCGTCGTCGCGCGGTCCGGCGAGGAGCACACGCGTCCCATCCGCGTGCTCGTCGGCGCCGCACTGGCACTCGCCGTCTTCGCGCTCGCTTTCCCGCTGCAGCGAAGGGTGCGCGAGTGGGTGCAACTGCTTCGGGGCGACTTCCCGTCGCGCGCGGAATACCTGCGGCAATTCCCGCGCGACCAGAGCGACGTGATCGACGACGACCTCTCGCTCGCCGACTGGCTCGTGGCACACTCGGCGCCGGGAGACCGCATCTTCGTCTGGGACAGCCCACTGGCCAATGCCCTCGCCGAACGGCGCGCACCTGGCCGCATCGGCTTCTTCGTGCCGCTCGTGTTGGCGCGCGCGGGCCGCAATGAATTGGTCCCTCTAGGCCCCCTGCAGCAGCGCCTGCGCGAGGAGTTCCTCCGGTCGCTCGAGCAGCCGGATGCGCGTCTGGTCGCCGTGAGCCGGAAGGCGATGGCGGGCGTCGAGCCCAACCTGCGCAAGAACCTCCCCGTGCTCTTTCCCGAGTTCCGCGACCTGCTCGCTCGAGGATGGAACATCGTCGACTCGGCCGGGGACTACCGCATCTACGCCCGCCGCCCCGCCCGCGACTCGCTCCGCACAACACCGGAGCCCGCCTCGGGTCCCTGATCGCAGCACACACTTCCGGGGGGCATCGCGGGTATACCCATCTCGTCTTGCAACCTAGGGAATTGTGGTGCGCATCGTCACGCTCGAACATCCGACCTCGCGGTGGACCCGCGTCGAACGGCTCGCCCTCCTGCTCCTCGGCGCGTTCGCCGTGATGGTTGGCATCGTCTCGCTCTGGTGGCCCTACGGCTGGGATGCGGGGATCTTCACCTGGGTGGGTGATACCATTCGCCGTGGCGGCCTCCCCTACCGCGACGCCTGGGACCAGAAGGGTCCGTTCTCCTTCTATACGTACGCCTTGCTGCAGAGCCTCGCGCCGGGCGATGCGATGTGGCCGCTTCGGGTGCTCGACCTTGTGCTCGTGTCCGGCGCAGCGGTTGCGGTGGCTGATATCGTTCGGCGCCTCGTGCCGGGCACCGCCGCACTGTGGGCTGCCATCGTCCTCGTCCTGGCGCACTACGTCACCGATTTCTGGAATACGGCGCAGCCCGACGGATGGATCGCATTCCTCTCCACCATCGGCATGGCGCTGTTGCTGCGCGACGACCTGATGGAGAAGTGGTGGCCCGGCATCGTGGCCTCACTGCTGATGGGCATCGGCATGCTGCAGAAGCCGACGTTCGCCGTGCTGCTTCCGCTCCCGGTGCTGGCGGTGCTCCTGCACCGGTCGCGCCCGATGCGCGAGCGGCTTCCACGCGCGATCATCTTCGGCGCCGTGTCACTCATTCCGCTCGTGGCGGGCGTGATCTGGTTCTGGCGGCTGGGCATCCTGTCGAGCGTGGTGGAAGGCTACCTGCTCCTCAACATGGAGATAGCACGGGCGCTCGTGGGCGGCGTGGGTCGAGCCGTGCCGTGGACGCTCTATCGCGGGCTCGAGACGCGCATGGCGCTGATCTTCCCGCCGGCGGTGGTGGGGCTTGCCTGGCTCTGGCGCAATGATCGTCGTGCCGCGCTGCTGCTGGGCGCCTGGGCCGGTGGTGCGCTGCTGAGCATCGCCTCGCAGCGTCGCTTCTGGGCCTATCACTGGCATCCCGTGTACTGGTCGCTGGGGCCGCTGGCGGCCGTCGGGATGGTGGTCATCGCGCGACAGCTTGGCAGCACGACGAACGCCTTCACGGGTCGGCTGCTCGTGCGCTCGTCGATGGCGATGCTGCTCTTCGTGCTGGTGCTGCCGCTGCAGGTGCACGTGCGCGACTGGATCGGGCTCGTCTCCGGCCGACTGTCGCACGAGGAGTATCTGACCCAATTCGAGGAGGGTCAGATCGACATCGTCGAGGACGACCTCGCGCTCGCCGACTACCTGCGCCGGCACAGCGGCCCGAACGACCGCGTGTTCGTCTGGGACAGCCCGCTGGCCAACGCGCTCGCCGACCGGCGCACGCCGGGTCGCGTGGGCTTCTTCGTGCCGCTGGTGCTTCCCAAGGCCAACGGGCGCGAAGTGCTGCCGCTTGGTCCCCTGCAGCAGCGCCTGCGCCGGGAATTTCTCGCGAGCCTCGACGACTCCTCGACGAGGTTCGTCGCGGTGACCCGCGATGCGCTCATCGGCCGCGAGCCGATGCTGCGCAAGGGCCTGCCCAAGCTCTTCCCGGAGTTCGACCGCAAGCTCTCCACGCAATGGACCGTGGTGGACACGGCCGGGGGCTATCGCATCTTCGCACGACGGCCGCAGGGGCTCGCCGCCAACACCCCCTGACCATCCCGCAGGGCCGGCCCTCGCGTCGAGGGTGTGGGGCACGGCATATTCCCGCCTCCTCCATCCCAGCGACCGATGCGCGCTCTCGTCAAGGAACGGCCCGGCCCCGGCATGACCGTGTGCGACGTGCCCGTCCCGCAGTACGGCCCCCAGGACGTGCTGATCAAGGTGCGCTACGCGGGCGTGTGCGGCACCGACCTGCACATCTGGGAGTGGGACCGCTGGGCGAGCAATCGCCTGCGCCCGCCCGTCGTCGTCGGCCACGAGTTCGCCGGCGAGATCGCGGCCATCGGCCGTGACGCCGAGGCTGCCGGCCTGCTCGCCGTGGGCGACGTGGTCACTGCCGAGGGCCATGTCGTGTGCGGCCATTGCCTGCAGTGCCGTCTGGGCGATGGGCATCTCTGTCGTCGCACGCAGATCATCGGCGTCGACCGCGACGGCGCCTTCGCCGAATACATCGCGATGCCGGCGTCGAACGTCATGCGACTCGACGGCATCCCGCAGGAAGTCGGCGCCATCATGGACCCGATGGGCAACGCGGTGCATACGGTGCTCGAAGGCGAAGCGGTGGTCGGCGCTCGGGTGCTGGTGCTCGGGTGCGGCCCGATCGGCTGCTTCGCGGTGGGGGTGGCGCGTGCCGCCGGCGCATCGCTCGTCATCGCGAGCGACTTCAACGATCGCCGTCTCGAGCTGGCGAAGGCGATGGGTGCCACCGTCACGCTGAATCCTGGCCGCGAGGACGTGGTGGCGCGCGTGAAGGAGCTCACCGGCGATGATGGCGCGGATCTCGTGTGCGAATTCAGCGGCCACCCGTCCGGTCACCAGCAGGCCTTCGCCGCGGCACGACTGGGTGGTCGCGTGAACATGCTGGGCACGCCGAGCCAGAGCACCGAGGTGGACTTCGCGCGCGACGTCATCTTCAAGGGACTCACGCTCTACGGCGTGACGGGCCGGCGCATGTATCGCACGTGGGACGAGATGCAGCGCTTCCTGCGCACCGGCCAGCTCGACCCCCGCCCCGTCATCACGCATCGGTTCCCGATGGACCGGATGGCGGAGGCCATCAGCGTCATCAAGGACGGCACGGCGGGAAAGGTGATCCTGGAGATCGGAGCGTAACGGGGCGGGTACCAGAGAGCGGACTCCGCCATGCGGGTGGAGCCTCGTTGATCTTTCGCTCTCTGGCATGGCAGGCCCGTGACGGCACATGGTATCACATGGGAATCGCTGCTCGGTAGTTCCCCCCGACCTTCCCGACCGCAGGCGGCTCCGCGCCGCCCCGTTCCGCTCTACGTCGATCTCGACGGCACGCTCGTCGCGACCGATACCCTGTGGGAGAGCTTCCTGCTCTTTCTCGCGCACAGTCCGCTGAGCGCCTGGCGCGTTCCGGTCTGGCTCGCGCGTGGACGTGCGGCCTTCAAGCATGAAATCTCGCGGCGCGTCACGCTCTCGCCGGAATCGCTTCCCTACCGTCCCGAGGTACTGGGGCTGATCGCGGAGGCGCGCGCACGCGGCGCGGAGGTGATCCTCGCCACCGCGGCCGACGAAGTCGTGGCGCATGCGGTCGCCGAGCACGTGGGGCAGTTCGATGGCGTGATCGCGAGCGACGGAGACGCGAACCTCAAGGGCGAGCGGAAGCTTGCCGCCATCCGCGCCCATGCCGGCGACCGGCCCTTCGCGTACGTGGGCAACGACGGCGCGGATGTGCCGATCCTCGCCGCGGCCACGGTGGGCTTTCTCACCGCAGCCTCGCCGGCACTGGCGCGGCTGCTCACGCACCGGCACCCCTCCGTGCGCGTCCTGGGCGAAGCGACGGGCAGCCAGCGGGCGCTGCTCCGCCTCATCCGGCCGCAGCAGTGGGTGAAGAACATCCTCGTGCTCGTGCCGCTGCTGTTGTCGCACATGGTGCTGCAGTTGCCGCGGCTCGCCTCGGCCGTCGCCGCCCTGGTGGCGTTCTCGCTCTGCGCCTCGGCGGTCTACGTCGTCAACGACCTGGTCGATGTGCACGCCGACCGACTGCACCCGCGCAAGCGACGCCGACCCATCGCCGCCGGCGAGGTGACGATCCCGCAGGCCGGGCTGCTGGCCGTCGGTCTCATCATCGCCGCGGTCGGTCTCGCCGCGGCGACCCTGCCCTTGCCGTTCCTCGGCGTGCTCGCGCTCTACTTCGCCACGAGCCAGGCATACTCGCTCGTGCTCAAGCGCATCGCGGTCCTGGACGTCATCGTGCTGGCCGGACTCTATGCCGTCCGGCTGCTCGCGGGTGCCGTCGCGACGAACGTCGCCATCTCGGCGTGGCTCCTGGCCTTCGCGCTGTTCTTCTTCCTCAGCCTCGCCTACGTGAAACGCTACACCGAGCTGACGATGCTGCGCGAGCGCGGCGAGGGCGGCACGGCCCGGCGTGGCTACGAGGTGCCGGACCTCGAACTGGTGCGGAGCGTGGGCCCGGCGAGCGGCTATCTCTCCGTCCTCGTGCTCGCGCTGTATACCAGCAACGAGTCGGTGCGCAGCCTCTATCCGCATCCGCAGTTCCTGTGGCTGCTGGGACCCGTGCTGCTCTACTGGATCTCGCGCGTGTGGCTCCTGGCTCATCGTGGGCTGATGCACGACGACCCGATCGTGTTCGCCGTCAAGGATCGCACGAGCTATGTGGTGGGCGCGATCGCGCTCGTCATCGGGCTCGCGGCGACCTTCTTCTAGCCGCGGGCCGGCCCATATGTCGCGCTACCTCTCATGGGGACGCCTGCCACGCCTAGCTCCGGCGAAGGTCATCCCGCTCTCTAGCCGTGAGGAACTTCCGGATCTGTCCGCGATGGGGAGGCCGGTGCTCGCGTACGGCCTCGGCCGCAGTTACGGCGACTCGTGCCTCAACGGCGGCGGCGTGCTGCTCGCCACGCGCGGCCTGTCGCGCTTCATCGCCTTCGACGAGGAGACCGGTTCGCTCTGCTGCGAGGCCGGCACCTCGCTCGCGGAGATCCTGGAGACTTTCGTGCCCCGTGGCTGGTCGCTTCCCGTCACGCCCGGCACCAAGTACATCACCGTGGGCGGCGCCATCGCCAACGACGTGCACGGCAAGAATCATCACGCGCTGGGCAGCTTCGGGCGACACGTTCGACGATTCGAGCTGCTCCGATCCTCGGGCGAGCGCCTCGTCTGCTCGCCGGAGCAGCACTGCGAGCTCTACAACGCCACCATTGGCGGGCTTGGCCTGACGGGACTGATCACGTGGGCGGAATTGGCGCTGCGGCGCGTCGAGAACCCGATGATCGATGCCGAGTACATCCGGATGAGGGGGCTCGACGAGTTCTTCGAGCTTACGCGCGAGTCGGACCGGCAATTCGAGTTCACCGTGGCCTGGGTGGACTGTCTCGCGCGCGGCAATGACGTGGG
>JBJMOZ010000203.1:0-14953 GCA_045803465.1 Gemmatimonadales bacterium
GCTGTGGATTCGACCCCGCCGCCGTCTCGGCGGGCGACTCGCTCGGCCTCCTCGGCATGCGCGAGCGGATCGGGGTCTTCGGCGGACAGATCGAGTGGCACACCGCCCCCGGGCAAGGCACCGAAGTGCGGGCGCACATGCCACTGCCGGCGCACCCGACGTCGTGAACCGGACGCGCATCCTGCTGGCGGACGATCACGCGTTGATTCGTGCCGCGTTCGCGAGCCTGCTCCAGACCAGTTTCGACGTCGTGGGTACGGTCGCCGACGGCCGCAGCCTGCTCGACGAGGCTGCACGCCTGCGGCCCGACGTCATCGTGGCCGACATTTCGATGCCGCGCCTCAACGGTCTCGACGCCCTCCAGCAGCTGCAGTCTCGGCTACCAGCGACGAAATGGGTGTTCGTCACCGTGAACGAGGACCCCGACCTCGCCGCCGAGGCATTCCGGCTCGGCGCGTCGGGCTACCTGCTCAAGCACTCGGCGGCGGACGAGCTCTTCGCGGCGATCCGGACGGCGCTTCACGGCGGGCGTCACCTCACGCCGCTCATCGGGCAGGGCGTACCGCTTTCCAGCTTCCTCGCGTCCTCGCACCCCGCACAGACCGAGCTGACGGTCCGGCAACGCGAGGTGCTGCAGTTGCTGGCTGAGGGCCGGGTGATGAAGGAGGTGGCGGAGATTCTCGGCGTGAGCACGCGCACCGTCGCCTTCCACAAATATGAAGTGATGCGCCGGCTGCACGTGAAGAGCACCGCCGAGCTGGTGCAGCAAGCCATCCGGCTGGGGCTCATCCGCCCGTAGCCTGCGCGCGTCCCTGTCAGTTCTGCGAGTGGTCCGCGCCGTCCTCCGAATGCAGTTTCGTCTCCACCGGCCATCGCCCGACTCGGAGACTCCATGCCTGCACCCGCTCGACCCGTCCGGGCCTGCCTCGGCGTGTGGCTGCTACTCTCGGGTGCCGCCGCCGGTGTCGCCGCGCAGGTGCCCGAAAATGCGCTATTCCACGACTCGCATTTTCACCTCACGAACTACGTCCAGGAAGGCACCGACATCCATGAGTACCTGAAGATCATGGGGGACAAGGTCGGTCGCTCCACGCTCTTCGGGATCCCGCTGCAGCAGACCTGGTCCTACGAGAACTCCGGCGACTACGGACCGACGTACTACCTCAGCAGCGACGCGCCGCTCTACTACTACTCGTTCACCGACGCGTTCATCGCGATGACGTACCGGTCGCTGACGAAGGCGGAGCAGGCCCGGTTCGACCCCATGATCACGGGCTTCAATCCCGCCGACATGTACGCGGTGGACCACATCAAGCGCGTGCTTCGCACGTTTCCTGGCGTGTTCTCGGGCATCGGCGAGTTCACGATCCACAAGGAATTCGTCTCCTCGAAGGTGGCCGGCGAGGTGGCCAGCCTCACCGACCCCGCGCTCGACAGCATCCTCTCCTTCGCGGGCAAGGCGGGGCTCGTCGTCATCCTGCACAACGATCTCGATGTGCCGTTCGCCAAGGCCGGCCAGCAGCCGGTGTTCCTGAAGCAGCTGACCGACCTCTTCCGGCGCCATCCCGATGCCCGGATCATCTGGGCCCACGTGGGACTTGGCCGCGTGGTGCATCCCGTAATGTCCGGCAGCGCGACGCCGGGCGAACGCCCGCCGGCGATGCTGGAACTCGTGCGCGGCATCCTCGAGGATCCGACCCTCCGTCACGTCAACTTCGACATTTCGTGGGACGAGGTGGCGAAGTACGTGGTGGCGACTCCGCAGTCGCTGCAGAACACGGCCATGATCATCAACCGGTATCCCGATCGGTTCCTCTTCGGAACCGACAACGTGGCGCCGACCGAGCAGAAGAAGCATCTCGCCGTCTACGAGATGTACCAGCCCCTGTGGCAGGCGCTCTCGCCGGAGGCGAGTGCCAAGGTGCGCAAGGGCAATTACGAGCGGTTGTTCGACGAGGCCCGGGTGCGGGTGCGGGCGTGGGAGAAAGCGAATTCGCGCTGACCGCCCGGCAGCGAGAAGTCACACGTCAGGAGGCATGCATGTCACGGATTTCCATCGGATGTGCAGGACTGGTGTTGTCGCTCGTGCTCGCCGCGCCGGCGCGGGCGCAGCAGGGCGAGGACCGGGCCCAGCAGCGCGCGGCGGGCTTCGAGCTGTATGGGTTCGTGATGGCGGACGCCGTGTACGACCACACCGGGATCAATCCGCAATGGGGCGACGTCGCGCGCCCGACCCGGCTGCCGTCGTTCGAGGGCCAGTTCGGCGAGAAGGGCAACTTCTTCTTCGGCGTGCGCCAGAGCCGCGTCGGCATCAAGCCGCACGTGCCCACCGCGCTGGGTGAGGTCACCGCCCAGTTCGACATCGACATGTTCGGCACCGGCGTCGATGCCGGCCAGACCACCATCCGCCTGCGTCACGCGTACGCGAGTCTCGGCCAGTTCGGCTTCGGCCAGACCGAAAGCCCGTTCATGGACCTCGATGTCTTCCCGAACATCGTGGACTACTGGGGCCCGCACGGCATGGTCTTCTTCCGGAACGTGCAATTCCGCTGGACCCCGATCAACGGCGACAACCAGCTGATGTTCGGCCTCGAACGGCCCGGCGCGAGCCCGGACGCAGGCGACTACGCCGGCCGCATCGAGCTGTCCGACGTGCGCGTCCGGTTTCCGGCGCCGGACTTCTCGGCGGCGTTCAAGTGGGGTGGTCACGACTGGGGCTACCTGCGCGTGGCGGGCATCGTCCGCTACACCAAGTGGGACGACATCGGCAACGAGCAGTTCGACCTGTCCGGGGACGCGCTGGGCTGGGGCGTGAACGCCAGCACCAACATCAATCTGGGAAAGCGGGCGGTGTTCCGCGGCCAGGTGGTGTATGGCGAGGGCATCCAGAACTACATGAATGACGCTCCGGTCGATCTCGGACCGGCACTTACCGGCGACCCGGTGTCCCCACTCACCGCCGAACCGCTGCCCATTCTTGGCATGTCGGCGTACCTGGACCTCAACTGGAACGAGAAGTGGACGAGCTCGGTGGGCTACTCGCGTACGGACACCGACAACACCGAGGGCCAGTCCGCCAATGCGTTCAAGACCGGCCAGTACGCCAGCGTCAACCTGCTGTGGTACCCGGTGCCGAACCTGTTCGTGGGCCCGGAGCTGCAGTACATCAGCCGGGAGAATTTCGAGGACGGCTTCACCGCGGACGGATTCCGCGTCCAGCTGTCTGCCAAGTACAGCTTCTCCGCCAACTTCGGAGGCAAGTGATCATGCCGCTCTTCCGCACGCGCATGCTGCTCGTGGCCACCGTCGCCGCCACGGCGGCCTCGGCGCCGCTCGCGGCGCAGCAGTCGACGCAGGTCCAGGCTGCAGTCGGCGCCGCCTACAGCAAGTACAAGGGACTCAAGGAAGGCAAGAACGCCGACTACATCCCGGCGCTCGCCAAGGTCGATCCGGACGTGTTCGGCATCGCGGTGGTGACGCCCGACGGCAAGGTGTACACCGCGGGCGACCTGAAGACGCAGGTGTCGATCCAGTCGATCTCCAAGGTGTTCACCATGGCGCTGGTGATGAACCAGCAGGGTCCCGACAAGATCCTCAACACGATCGGCGCCGACGCCACCGGCATGCGCTTCAACTCCATCGTCTCCATCGAACAGTCGCAGAAGATGCTCGGCGGGCCGGAGATGAACGCCCTGGTGAACCCAGGTGCCATCGCCGCTACGAGCATGGTGCAGGGCGGCAAGTACGACGTGGTCTGGGGGAGCATCCTCAAGTTCTACTCCGACTTCGCCGGACGCGACCTGACGGTGCTCGAGGACGTGTTCAAGTCGGAGGCCGAGACCAATCAGCGCAACCAGGCCATCGGCGCGCTCATGCTGGCCTACGGCTACATCAAGGACAACTGGCAGCAGGCGGTCGACATCTACACCCGCCAGTGCGCGGTGGGCGTGAACGCGAAGGACCTGGCCATGATGGCGGCCACCCTCGCCAACGCGGGCGTGAACCCCGTGACGAAGAAGCAGGTGATGAAGGCGCAGGACGTCCCCGAAGTGCTCGCCGTGATGGCCACGGCCGGTCTGTATGACGACTCGGGCAAGTGGCTCTTCCGCACCGGACTGCCGGCCAAGAGCGGCGTGGGCGGCGGCATCATCGCAGTCTCGCCCGGCAAGTTCGGCATCGCGGTCATCTCGCCCCCGCTGGACGACGCCGGCAACAGCGTGCGCGCCCAGAAGGCGATCGCGGACATCTCGAACGCGCTCGGCGGCAACCCCTACGCCGCAAAACCCGCGGTCTCCACCGCGGCCAAATAGGCCACGGGAGCTAACGCAATGCGCATTCGCGTCATCCGGCGGGCGAACCTCTTTCGTCTCGCACTCCTGCTCGCACTCGCGTCAGTGCTCGGACCGGCGCGAGTGCGCGCGCAGGACCTGCCACCCGTCGGCGGTGATACGCTGTTCACCAAGCCCCTCGTCAATACGACGGCCGGCGAGTTAACGCCCTCTACCGGCTTCCGCATCTTCGAGGCCGGTCTCGCGAGCCTCAACATCAGCGTGTACGGCCTCTTCCGGTATCTCGACCAGACGCCTGGCGAGCAGACCTACACGGATCACCTGGGCAACGAGCGCGCCGTGAAGGCGCGCAACGACATCAACTGGCACCGAACCATGGTCTGGTTCACGGGCCACTTCTTCACGCAGCGGTTCCGCTACAACATCACGGCGTGGTCGCTGGGCTCCACGCAGCAGACGCTGCTCTTCGGCAACCTCCAGTACTTCGTCGGCCCGCTGCTGCGCATCGGCGTCGGCATGGCGCCGAACCTCACCGTGCGCTCCCTGCAGGGCTCATTCCCCTACTGGGCGGGCAGCGACCGCCAGATGACGGAGGAGTACATGCGGGCCGGCTTCTCCTCGGGACTGTGGATCACGGGCCAGCCCTTCAAGAACTTCTACTACACGGCCTCCGTGAACACGAACCTCAGCCAGCTCGGGGTGACGGCCGCGAACGACCCGCGGGGCATGGCCTACAGCGCCAGCGTGCAATGGCTGCCCACCACGGGCGAGTTCGGGCCGCGCGGCGGCTTCGGCGACCTCGAGCATCACACGGAGCTGGCGACGCGATTCGGCGCCTCGGTCGCGCACGCGCGCGAAGGTCGCGCCGCCCCGGACAGCGCGCCCAACAACGAGACGCAACTGCGGCTCTCCGACGGCGTCTACGTGTTCTCGGAGGGAGCGCTCGCGCCGGGCGTGGTGGTGCGCGACCTCGACTACGACGAGTTCGCGATCGACGCGGGCCTCAAGTATCGCGGGCTGTCGCTGCAGGGCGAGTACTACGTGCGGAGTCTCGGTGACTTCAATACCAGCGGGCCCGTGCCCGAAGCGTCCATCACGGACCATGGGTTCCAGGTGCAGGCGATGTACATGGTGATCCCAAAGCTGGTGGGGGTATATGGCACCTACGGGCGAGTGTTCGACCACTTCGACCGCAACCCGTGGGAGGTATCCGGCGGCGTGAGCTTCTGGCCCGCCGGGATACGCAGCTGGCGCATCAACGCGCACCTGATCCGAGTGGAGAAGAGCCCGACCGGCTCCAATTTCGGCTATTACACCGCCGGCCAGAGCGGCACCACCTTCTCGCTCGGAACGGACGTCATCTTCTGACCGGCCGCAGGCCGGTGAGCAGCGAGGTCGAGATGAACCTCGAACAGCGAGCGCGGATCGTGCTCGCCGACGATCACGCAGACGCGCTGGCGCAGGCGGCACGGATCCTCGGCGAGCGCTGGGACGTCGTGGGCACGGCACGGCACGGCGCGGAGCTGCTCGAGACGGTGGCCCGCCTCGACCCGGACGTCGTGGTGCTCGACATAGGGATGCCGGGCATGGACGGTTTCGAGGCCGCGCGTCGGCTGCAGCGGATGCACTGTCGCAGCCGCCTCGTCTTCCTTACGGTGTGGGAAGACCCCGACTACCGGGCGGAAGCCATCCGCCTGGGCGCCGACGGTTACGTGGCGAAGGCGCAGCTCGCGTCGGATCTGATTCCCGCCGTGCTGGTGGCGCTGCAGCACCGACTTCCTGGACATGTGACGTGACCCCTGCCCTCCGTAGGATCGCCTGTGGCCTCGCGCTGGCCGTGGCTGCCCAAGGGCCAGCTACGACCCCGCTCGAGGCCCAGAACCCCGATCTCGCACTCACGCCCGCCGAGCGCGACAGCGTGCTGGCCAACTACCACAACGTCTTCCCGCTCCTCGGCCGCAAGGCCATCGAGCGGGGCTTCGACCTGCCGAAGCCGTTCGGCATCAACGCGGTGGGCGTCTGGGTGAAACAGGGCATCGACATCGACGACATCGGGCTCAGCACCGGCGACGATCCGGTGCAGCCGGCCGACTTCATCCAGTTCGGCGACAACACGTCGACCGTCACGACGGCGAATCTCCGTGCCGATCTCTGGGTCCTGCCGTTCCTGAACGTGTACGGCATGGGTGGCGTCGCGCGCGCCAACACCACGGTCAAGCTCACGGAGCCGATTCCATTCACGAGCAGCGTGGACCAGACGGGCAACTACCTGGGCGTCGGTCTGACGGGCGCCTTCGGCATCAAGCGCTTCTTCACCGTGGTGGACGTCAACTGGGCATGGACCAATCTCGAGAAGCTGGACGAGCCGGTGACGAGCCGCGTGCTCTCCATGCGACTCGGCCGGGCATTCAAGGTGGGCCGCGCCAACCGGATTCAGGCGTGGCTGGGCACGATGAACGTCAAGTTCAAGTCGGAGACCAACGGAAGCATCCTGCTGGTGGACGCGATCCCGCCGGAGACGCTCGAGCAGATCCGTGGCCAGTTGGAGACGGTCGGGGACGAGAGCTGGTATCAGCAACTGCCGCCGGCGCAGCGGGTGGTGGTCGACCAGCTGGTGGATCGCCTGCTGTCGGGCGACTACAGCGACGCCACGGTCAACTATCGTCTCGAGAAGGCGCCATCGACACCGTGGAACATGCTGGTCGGCGGCAACTTCGACCTCGGCAAGACCTGGAGCTTTCGCGCCGAGGTCGGATTCATCGGCCGGTACTCGGTGCTGCTGAACACCGTGTACCGGCTGAATTTCTGAGCGCGGGGGCGTGATGCATGAGCGCGCGGCACGTGCCGGCTGGCTGGTCGGTCTCTGCCTGCTTGCAGCGGCGCGGCCCGTGCAATCCCAGGTCCTGATCGGCTACCTCTTCGGCGAGAAGCTCGCGTCGCCCACGTTCAACATGGGGTTCGAGGTCGGCCTCAACTTCGCAACGCTCGACGGCCTCGACGGCGCCGAGCGTGTGAACAAGACGGTCTTCGGCCTGTTCGCCGATTGGCGCTTCTCCGAGCACTTCCACCTGGGCGCTGCACTCCTTCCGATCGCCGGCCGCGGAGCGAAGGACATCACGCCTGTGCTGACCGGCGATCCCGCGATCGATGTGCAGACCGCCGGCGGCACGATGGAACGCGCCTTCGGCTATGTCGAGCTCCCGGTGCTGATCAAGTGGGCGCCGAAGCGGGATACCGGGTTTCGGATCGGCGTGGGCCCGTCATTCGGCTTCGTGACTTCCGCGAAGGACCGCTACGAGGCGACGACGCCGGACGGCAGCGCGTACGTGCTCGAACGGGACATCGGCGACGAGGTTCCGGGCTTCGACCTCGGGCTCTCCGCCGACGTGGAATGGCGCTTTCCGATCCTCGCCATCGCCGCGCGCTACACGCATGGGCTGAGCGACCTGCGTCAGGCGGGAGCCGCTGAG
Source organism: Gemmatimonadales bacterium (assembly GCA_045803465.1). GTDB lineage: Bacteria > Gemmatimonadota > Gemmatimonadetes > Gemmatimonadales > GWC2-71-9 > JAGGAG01. The sequence goes on from JBJMOZ010000203.1 coordinate 7,760, forward strand.
GCGGTGCATACCCGCACACTGACTGGAACGGGACGGATCTATCTCGGGAAGAAGGGCAAGCCGAAAGCGCCGGCCGACTCGACGCGCTGAGCGGTCCAGATAGATTGCACGTCATGCCCAATCGATTCCTGAGCTTCGCACCTGTCGTCCTGCTGGCCGGCGTGGCCACCGCACCGCTCCACGCCCAGGCCGCGCTCGTCGTTCCCGACACCGCGGCCGCACGATATGTGGGCCAACGCGTCACGGTCGAAGGGCCCGTCGCCAGCGTCAAGGTGGCCACGCACCGGCGCACCACGTACATCAACTTCCGCTTCCCCTACCCTGACCACTCCTTCAGCGCATGGATCGCGGACACGCTCGCTAGCGCGTTTCCGTCGCCCTCCGAGCTGGAGCATCGGCGGGTCCGCGTGACGGGCGTGGTCTGGATGCAGGATGGAAAGTGGCCGGCGGTGACCCTCGAGCGTCCCTCGGACCTGCAGATCGTGGCGGATTCAGCTCGCTGAACCTGGCCCCTCGACAGCGACAACCCTCCTTACCAGGGCTCGCACGGCGCGCCATGCATCGGGGTACCACCTGCGATGCAATGGCTCGGTTTCGTTCAATGGCCCGCGATGGTCGCCAGCGTCACCGCCGCATGGCTGGTGGCGTCCCGCCGCGAGGAGCGCCGCAACCTGGGATTCTGGGTCTTTCTCGCGAGCAACGTGATGTGGGCGGCGTGGGGCTGGCACGACGGTGCCTGGGCGCTGGTGGCGCTGCAGGTGGCCCTTGCCGCCATGAACATCCGTGGCGTGCGCCACACCGAGAACGCGAACGACTAGCTCGGCGTGTACCGCGCCCACACGGCGCGATGATCGCTCGCCGACAGGGCCTCGCGCACCGACCCCACCGTCCAGGCTCCGGCCAGCCCGCGCGACAGCACGTGATCGAACGACCAGATGAGGTGCGTGCGACCAACGCCACGCGTGTGCCAGTCGAAGCCGGCGCGCGCCAGGAGGTCGGCAGCTCCGCGGCGGTTGAGGTCACCGATGACGACGAGCGGGGCCGCGATCGACCGCACCGCCTCCGCCACCACGCGCATCTGCCGGTCCTGCCCACGGGGTGACGTCTCGAGCATCGTGCTCAGGTGCACGTTGCAGACGTGCAGCGCACCCCCAGGCGTCTCGACCACCGCGTGCACCGCGATCCGCTTGACGCGCGGGCGCCAGCCGCTGCGCGGCAGCCGCAACACCTGCTCCTCGCGCAGGGGCCAGCGGCTGAAGAGCGCCAGGCCGAAGTTGCGGCCCGTGGCCGGGTGACGGTCGGCAGGATGATAGAGGGCGTGCCAGCCGAAACGCGCCACGATGCGCTCGACGATGTGGTCGTCGGCCTCCTGCACGGCCAGTACGTCGGCGCCACCCAGGTCCTCATGAGCGGCGAGCACGGCGAGCACGCCGTCGACCCGTCGAGCGAGCTCGACGTTGTAGCTCGCCACGGTGAAGCCGCTCAGCGCGGCGCGATCGTCAGCAGCCATCCGCGGGCGGGGGCGAGCGGAATGGAATCGCCGGGCGCGAACGTGGCGGCGGGCTGGAAGCTGTCGATCGCCTCGGCGCGGATGAGGGCGCGGCTCGAATCGAGCCCGAGCGCGCGCCAGTCGATCGCGAGTGGCACCCGCACCGTATCCGCGGCCCAGCTCGCCACCGCCACCATCGCGCGGCCCGACCGCAGGTACGTCGTCGCCAGCACGTCGTCACGACCGGTGCGCACCGGGGCCCCCCTGGCCCACCAGCCCACCATGCGGCTGTCGGTGATGCCGAAGGCGTCCCACGCCTTCCAGATCGGGCGTGGATCGCCGGCCCAGGGGAGCCGGTTGGTCATGCCGAACACCATGCCCCGCCAGGGATTGCCGCCGTCCTGCAGCATCTCGCCCATGAGTCCGAACGGCAGGCCGGACATCTCCACCATCCAGTAGTCGGGCGCCGAGCCGTAGTCGAAGTACTCGCCGAACCAGAGCCGGTCGACGTACGGGAAGTGCTCGAGATACAGGTTGGTGCTCGAGGCGAAACCGTCGCTCGGGTTGTACTGGTTCGCCGAGTGGAGGTCGATGCGCTCCCCCGGCGTGCCGGGGGCGAGCACACGGCGGATGCGCTGCATGGTGGTGCGATCGAACGCCACGTCGTCGAGATAGATGCCGTCGATGCCGACATGCTGCTTGAGCCACTGCAGGCCTTCCACGTAGAAGTTGTGCCAGCGCGAGATGCCGCTGGTCACCACCGCCACGTCGCGCAGCTCGGGCACCACCCAGCCGGTGATGTAGTCCCGCTGGAAGTGCTCCTGCAGCCACGAGTGCCCGCCGCCCGGGCCGCTCGCGAGCACCTCGGCGCCGAGGCTGCGCAGCGCCCAGAGCTCCGGCGTGCGGTTGGTGAGCTCGCGCACCGTGTAGTAGATCTTCATCCGCATGCCGGCCGCGTGGACCGAGTCGGCGTACGCCTTCATCGCGTCCGGCACGAGGAAGGGATAGTTGATGTACGGATTGACCGGCGTGGCATGGTGCACGTTGACGATGTTGGCACCGTTGGCCCGGATCGAGTCCACCGGCGTGTAGCGGTGGAAGTAGCGCGTGGCGAAGTGCGTCTTCGTGTCGAGGGTGTGGAACGGCGTCAGCAGCAGGCGCAGGTCGAAGCGCAACGAGTCGCCGGCGGCGAGCGTGCGCGCGCCGCTGAAGCACGTGGCGCGGTACACGTCGCCCTCGAGGCGGAAGCGACAGCCGCCCGCCCCGCCGTTCTCCCAGGACACGGGCATCACGAGGGGCCGCAGCTGGTAGAAGTTGGTGTTGAGCGGACGGACGTAGTGCTCATCCTTGAGCGTGAACTGCAGGCCCGCATTCACGTCGCCGATCCAGGCGGCGTCCTGGTTCCGCTTCACGTCCCACACCCAGTCGTACGAGGCCGGTGCGGCGCCGCCCTTGCGGTGCATGCCGGTGAACCAGCGCGCCACGTCGGAACGCAGCGGAATCTCGAGCCGGATGTCCCGCACCGTCGTCTCGTGGCGGGCCACGAGCGCCACGGTGTACTCGATGTTGCCGTCGAAGTCGAGCTGTCCGTCCACCCGGAGACCCAACCCCGCCGCTTCGGCGCTCGCACTGAAGCGCGCCGCGCCCGGCTGCGTTCGCAGTACCCTCAGGCCGCTGCCTTCGAACGGATGGGCCACGCCGGCCTCGTCCTCCACCACGAAGCGCACGGGCGCCGCGAGTATCGCGCGCCCCGCCGTCCCGATGCTCGTCATTTCGTCGCTGAAGTAGCTCGTCACCTGCGCCGGCAGACCGGAGGGCGCCAGTTGCACCGAGCGACCCAGCACGTCGAGGCGCGTGCCGCGCACCTTGACCGGCGTGTACGGCAGCACGACCGAGGCATCGAGTCGCGCGCGCGAGTCGAGCCAGCGCAGGCGCGTCAGGCGCCACGGCTCGTCGTCGCCATGGTTCACGATGGTGATCGGCAGCACGGTGAGGCGCAGCGGCAGCACGACCGGCGGCGCGCCAGCGGCCCGCACCGTCACGGTTCCCTCGTACGCGCCGGCTGTCGCCCGCGTCGGCACCATCACGCCGGCCCACAGGGCCTGCACCTTGCCCGGCGCCACCTGCACGCGGCGCGTGAAGGGCCGGCCCTGCCAATCCACGCCGCGGGTGGTGAACGAGTGGAGCGCCGACGCCTGGATGACCGCGCCCGCGGGTCCGCGCAGGGACGAGAATGCCAGATCGAGGCTGTCGAGCGCGCCGAGTGCCCAGACGCCCACCTGGAAGGCGTAGAACTCGCCTCGCTGGGCCTCGCCGGTCACCGGACCGTCGGGGCCGTCGGCAATCCAGCGCTGCGGCAGGTCGTCCGTCATGCGGATGCTGCGACTGCGGTCTTCCGGAAAGGCCAGGAATGCGCGCCCCGCATGTTTCGCCCTGAGTGCCCCGGTCTCGGCTGCGGTCGCGATGAGCTCCATCGGGTCCATGCGGCTCATGCTGTCCACCGCCTCGAACGCCATCACCTCGGCCGAGGGCACATCCTGCCAGCCGGCACCGCCGCGGGTCAGTCCGTAGCGCTCGACCCACCTGCGATCAGCGCTGGAATCGGGCTTCTGGTACGTGATTCTGGGGTAATTGGAACGAACGCTGCCCTCATAGGGCATGTAGTAGACGAAGTACTCGCCCGGTCCGTCGACGGGCTCGAACGCGATGTCGCCCGCCTCCCGGGTGAGGTCGCCGACCGCCACGTTGCGGGCACGCACGCCGGATGCGGTCGTGACGATCACCCGCTTCTGCTCGGGCTCCGTGTCCCGGCGGCGCCACGGAAGGTGCACCCGCACGGCCTCCCCCGCCGCCGTCACTCGCACTCGGGCGCGGTGGTTGCCGAGCGAGTCGGCATTCCAGCGGCCGACCTCAGCCGGCGCGCCCTGAGCCGGCAGCATCGCCGGCAGCAGCGAGAGCGACAGCGCGACGATCGCGGGCACGGCGCGCCGGCACGACACGGACGACACGGGGTCCTTTCGACTGGGATCTGTACGGGTCGACGTGAGGAAGCTATCGATCGGTCGCGACGGCTGCCATTTCGCGGGCAGCGCCGACCGTGATGGGGTCATTGTATCGAATGGACAGCACTTGGCCCGCGCCGTAGGATTGATCATGAACGTGATGCATCGTCCTCTCCCGCGCTACGTGGCGGCGTTGGGCTTTGTCGCGGCCGCCTTGGCCGTGCGCCTTGCGCTGGATTCCGTCGTCGGCGACGGACTGCCGTACGCGTCGGTACTGGCGGCGGTCGCGGCAGCCGCATGGTTCGCCGGTGCCGGGCCCTCGCTGTTGGCGGCCGTCGTCGGGTACGTGGCGGGATATGGGCTCTTCCTCTACCCGCATGGCCATGATGACGTCATCAGCACGCAGGCGCTGGCGATGTCGATCATCTACTGGATCTCCGCACTCGCGATCGTGGCACTCGGCCGGGAGGCCCACGAGGGCGCGCGACGCGCCGAGCTGAGTGCGCGCGAGGCGCAGGAACGCGGGGCGGCGCTGGCGGAGACCGAGCGCCGGCTGGCGGAGCGCAGTGACGAGGACGAGACGATTCTCGACCTCATGCCGGTCGGCGTCTTCCGCGCGATCGACCAGTCCTGCAGCCGCGTCGTCGGCAATCGTGCGGCACACGAGCTTTTCGCTTCCCCGGGCGACGCCGGCCGCAATGGTGCCCCCACGGGCGACCTCGCACTTGCGTGCCGTTTCTTTCAGGCCGGCCGCGAGCTGTCCATCGAGGAGTTGCCGCTCCAGCGTGCGGCGCGCGGTGAGACGGTCAAGGAGCAGGAATACGAGGTCATGCTCGGCGACGGCACGGTGAAGCACCTGTTCGGCTCCGCGGGCCCGCTGCACGACCAGGCCGGCCGGGTGCGCGGCAGCATCGCCGCGCTCATGGACATCACGGCCCGCCGCACGGTGGAGATCGAGCTCGAGCGCGCCAAGCGTGAGGCCGAAGAGCAGACGCAGCTGCTCGAGCGGCAGGCGCGCACGCTCCACACGCTGCTCGAGAACGTGCCGGAAGGCATCCTGATGATGACCGGCGCGCCGGACTTCCGCGTCATCGCACTCAGCCGGCATGGGCGCGAGATGATCGGGCTGCCGGAGGAAGAGATCATCGGTCGCCGCATCGGGGAGCATGTGCGCCCACTCGGGCTGTGCCGCCTCGACGGCACCGTGCCCGAGCCCGAGGAGATCCCCAGCTATCGCGCGTTGTTCAAGGGCGAGCACGTCCAGAGCGAGGAGTGGATGATGCGAACCCGGGAGGGGACCGAGTTCCGGGTGATGGTGCGCTGCGTGCCGATCCGCGATGCCGACGGCGCCATCGTCGGTGCCGTCAAGTGCTGGGAAGACATCACCCGCCAGAAGGCGGCCGAGGAAGCGCTGCGCCGCAGCGAGGCTCTGTATCGTGCCATCGGCGAGTCGATCGACTTCGGCGTGTGGGTCTGCGACGCCGAGGGCCGGAATGTCTATTCGAGCAAGTCCTACCTCGAACTCGTCGGCATGACGCAGGAGGAGTGCGCCGAGTTCGGCTGGCGCGACGCGCTGCACCCCGAGGATCGCGAGCGCACCATCGCGGCGTGGAAGGAGTGCGTACGCACCGGGAGCGCTTGGGACATCGAGCATCGGTTCCGCGGCGTGGATGGCCAGTGGCACCCGATCCTGGCTCGAGGCGTGCCGGTGCACGATGCGGAAGGCGGCATCATCGGCTGGACGGGCATCAATCTCGACATCAGCCGACTCAAGCTGGCGGAGGAGCGGCTGCGCGAGGCCGACCGGCGCAAGGACGAGTTCCTCGCCACGCTGGCGCATGAGCTACGCAATCCGCTCGCCCCCATCCGCAACGCCGTGCACCTGGTGCAGCACAAGGGCCCGCCCGACCCGGAGCTGCTCTGGGCGAGCCGCATCATCGACCGGCAGGTAAGCCAGATGGCGCGCCTGCTCGACGACCTCCTCGACCTCTCGCGCGTCGAGCTCGACAAGCTCGACCTGCTGCGCGAACGGGTGACGATCGGCGCCGTGCTCGAAAGCGCGCTCGAGACCAGCCGCCCCGCGCTCGAGGCCGGGCGGCACACGCTGGAGGTGACTCTCGACGCCGCAGATGCCGTCGTGATCGGCGACCACATGCGGCTGGCTCAGGTGTTCGCCAACCTGATGAACAACGCCGCGAAATACACCGACAGCGGGGGCCACATCCAGGTCACCGCCAGGCGGGATACGACGTGCGTCGTCGTCAGCGTGCGGGACAACGGCATCGGGTTCCGGCCGGACGAAGCCGCGGGCCTCTTCGAGATGTTCTCGCAGACGGAGAGCGCGCGTGCGAAGTCGGGAGGCGGGCTCGGCATCGGCCTCGCGCTGGTGCGCGGACTGGTGGAGAAGCACGGCGGCAAGGTGTCCGCGCACAGCGACGGACCGGGCCGCGGCAGCGAGTTCACCGTCGAGCTCCCGCTCGCCATGTCGGCCGAAACCACGCGGCCATCGTCCGAGGAGCGCCTGCCCGCGCTACGCGGCGTCGGCCGCCGGGTGCTCATCGCCGACGACAACCGGGACGCGGCCGACACCCTCGCGATGCTGCTGCGGCTGCGAGGCCATGAGGTGCAGACGGTGCACGACGGTCATGCGGCGCTCGAGGCGGCAGCCGAGTTCGCGCCGGATGCGGCCGTGATCGACCTGGG
>JBJMOZ010000211.1:0-4505 GCA_045803465.1 Gemmatimonadales bacterium
CCACGTCGCCGACGGTGACGGCATCGGCCGCGCATCCAGGCGCACCTGCTTGCCCGTACGCTCGTGCACCAGCAGATACGCGCGCCCCTCGAAGTACCCCACGCGCACACCGTGAAACAGCGTTCCAGCAATGCGACCGTCGTAGCGAAGGCTGCGGTAATCCTCGCCGCCGGTCGTGTCGTCGACCAGCAGCGTCGAGCCCGCCCCGGTGCCGGCGATGCGCAGCGTATCGCCCCGACGCTCGGCTTCGCCGTTGGCGGCGGCCAAGGCGCGTGTCTCGTCGGCGTCACGGCCCGCGATGGTCGAGCTGCCCGCGTCACGGCATCCGAGCAGAGGTGCGAGCAGGCAGAGCGGGAGCAGGGCGCGACGACTGGCGCGCTTCATCGCGGGGTGCGGAACAGCTCGGCGACTTGGGACGCCGGCACGGCAGCGAAATCGGCGTTCCAGAGTGCCACGACCACCAGCCGCTCATCTGGATAGACGAGCAGCTGGGCACGCGAGCCGGCTGCGCCGCCGCTGTGCGAGATCGTGCGGCGGCCCAGGGAATCGGTCACCACGAAGAAGCCGAGACCGTATTCCGTGGTCGTGCCATCGCGGAGACGCTGGGGCGTCCATGCCAGTTGCACGATGGAATCCGGCACCAGCCGGCCCGTCATCAGGCCGTCGGCGAATCGGGCGATGTCCTCGGACGTGGAGAGGTAGCCGCCGCCGGCCCACTTGATGGAGTTGTCCACGGCGGCCGTGTTCACCCGGGGACGGAGCGAGTCGGCACGGGAGTAGAAGCGCGCGCGATCGGGCACGAGGCTGTCGCTGAAGTCGGCCGTGGTGTGCCGCAGGCCGAGCGTGTCGAGGACGCGCTGCTGCATGAAGGCCAGGAAGTCCTGACCCGCCGCGCGCTCGATGACGGCGCTCACGAGCGTCCAGCCGAAGGTGGAGTAGCTGTAGCGCGTGCCGGGCTCGAAGAGCAGCGAGTCGCCGCTGAACGGCGCGAGTGCCTCGATCACCGAGTTGTAGTGCGTGGTCGAGAGAAACTCGCTGGGGGCGCGGTAGTGCCGGATGCCGGCGGTGTGTCCCGCGGCCTGGCGCACGGTGATGGGCCATGGCTTGGCAGGGAACTCCGGCACGTAGCGCCGCACGTCGGCGTCGAGCGAGACGCGCCCTTCGGCGAGCAGCACGAGCAGTCCGCCGGCCGCGAGCGACTTGGACACGCTGCCGATGCGGAAGCGCGTGCGGTTCGTCACCGGGACCTGTTGCTCGAGGTCGGCGAGACCGAAGCCGCGACTCCAGATCAGCGCGCCATCGCGCATGACCGCCACCTGCGCGCCGGGAATGCCGGTCTGGCGTAGCGCGGCCTCGATCAGTGCAACGGCGGAGTCCTGCGACGGAGTGGTGGAGGGAGCGGCCGCGGTGGCAGGGCGGGACGGACCGCAGGCGGTCACGGCCATCACAAGCACCAGCAAGAGACGACGCATCGGCAACATGGCGGCTAGCCTCGCGGCTGTGGTGTCGCGGTGTCGGAGCGCGCGCAGCATCGGACGAGCGCCCAGGCGTTGAAGCAGACGAAGGCGGCCACCACGGCGAAGACGCCGGCCCAGCCCACGGGGTCGAAGCCATCCGCGGTGACCATGCTGGTGGCCTTGTCGAGCATCATCCAGAACGCGACCAGCCCGGCAAGCACGGCTCCACACACCAGGAAGAGGCGGCGCAGCCAGCCCAACGGGCCAGCGCGCCCGGCGCCGCGATAGAGACGCAGCGCATTGATGACCGCGCAGCCGGCGAGTCCCAGCATGGCGAAGAGCAGGAGCAGCATGATCGCCTCGCCGCCCTGCGGTCCCTTGCCCGCCTCGAGCTCCCAGGTCCACTTGATCGACGCCACCAGCGGCACGATCCAGAGCAGCGTGAACAAGTGCCACAGTCGGCGGCGGCGACCGTGGCCAAGCAGGTGACCGATGGTCTCAGGCATCGAGTGCGTCTCCCGGCACGATCGTCTACCAGCGCAACTGCAGGGGCAACGACGGACGCAGGTCGACGGTCTCGCCGCTGGCGCCGCGGTCGAATTCGACGAGCATGCCGTGCGCCGGCGCGCGGCGCCATTCCACGATGCGCGAATGCGCGAGCGCGATGGCCTCGCCCGACGGGGCCGCGACGGGCGTCTCGATGACCACGCGCGTGATCTCGCGCGCGGTGCCCGGGGACTCTGGCCGGCGGCCGGACGGCAGCACGAACAGGAGCGGCTCGTCGAGGCGCTCGCTGTTGGTGGCCATCAGGATCGCGCTGCCATCGGTGAGGTAGGGCGGCCGGTAATTCCAGATGCGGAAGAGCGGCTGTTCCCCGGGCGTGCCGGGCCGCAGCGCCACGCCGAATGGCGACGACGTGCCCGAGTCGCGTCCCTGCCAGCGGTCGAAGAGCCGGGTCCGGCTCACGACGTCGCTTCGTGCCTCGGCGTCGTTCGTCACCCAGAGGAACTCGAGGTAGGCGTTGCCGAAGAAGAACCGGCGATTGGCCGTGCCCTGGCCCGGGTGGACGTTGGGCGCGCCCTCGACGAAGCCATGCCCGGCGAGCCCATCGGCGTCGGGCGCGCCGGGTGCCGTCAGGATGAAGAGGTGATCCAGCTGCACGTCAGATCGCCCAGCCCGTGCGGTAGTCGCGCGTGAGCAGCGGGTTCGCTTCGGTGGCGTTCGTGAACGTCATCGACGCGTCGTCGTAGTAGAGCTTCCGTCCCTGGCCGCTGCGGAGCGCGGCGATGCCGAGCAGCATGGTCTCGGTGAGCGGGGCGGCGTACTCGAAGGGCGAGCATGCGGTGCCGTGCTGCATGCACGCGTCGGCCCAGTTCATCTCGTGGCTCGTGGCGATGCGCGGCAGGGTTGCCGGGACCGCGTTCGCCTCCTCCATCAGCTCGAGCGGCCAGATGCGCGGGTTGGCGCCGTACGTCTCGTGCATGAGGATGCCCCTCTCGCCCACGAAGATGACGCCGCCCTCGCGCTCGAACACTACGTCGTCGGGCAGCACCGCCGGCCGGGGCGGCATGAGTCCGCCATCATACCAGCTGAGCTTCACGGGCGGCTGGCCGCCCCGGCCGGCGAACTCGTAGTGCACCAGCATGCCGGACGGATACGTGACCGGCACCTTGTCGGCGCGGCCCCAGGGCGTGGACGTGGCTTCGACGCTGATCGGCGGTGCCAGCTCCAGCGCCCAGAAGGGATGGTCGAGCAGGTGCGCGCCCATGTCGCCGAGCGCGCCGACGCCGAAGTCCAGCCAGCCGCGCCAGTTGAACGGGTGGTACGCCTGATGCCACGGCACGTCCTCGGGCACCGGGCCGAGGTAGAGATCCCAGCGCAGGCCCGTCGGAAGCACATCGGCGGGCTTCACCGGACGGCCGACGCCCTGCGGCCAGATGGGGCGGTTGGTCCACGCCTCCACCGTGTGCACGGGGCCGATGATGCCGGCCCGGATCCACTCGACGATGCGACGCGAGTCCTCCCGCGAGTGTCCCTGGTTGCCCATCTGGGTGACGACGCCGGTGCGGCGCGCCGCTTCCTGCAGCACGCGGGCCTCGTGCACCGACCAGGTGAGCGGCTTCTGCACGTACACGTGCTTGCCCGCGTTCATGGCGGCCAGCGCGATGACGGCGTGCAGGTGGTCGGGCGTGGCGACGACGACCGCGTCGATGTCCTTCTGCTGCGCGAGCATCTCGCGGAAGTCCACGTAGCGCCTGGCCTTCGCGTACTGCTGCTGCATGGCGAGGCCCTCGGGGCGCGGACGGCCCTCGTCGTCCTTGCCGCGCCCGACGAGCGAGCGCTCGACGTAGCCGAAGTCGACGTCGCACAGGGCGACGATGTTCTGGCTCACGAGCTGCTCGGCGTTGCTCATCCCCATGCCGCCGGCGCCCACGATCGCGACGTTGAGCGTGTCGCTGGGCGCGCGGAAGCCGCGACCGAGCACGTGGCGCGGGACGATCATGGCGGCGGCCATGGCGGCCGTCTCACCCACGAAGGTGCGGCGCGAGACGTGCCGGGTCATTGCAGGCGCGTCAGGAGGACGCCCGCGGCCGCCGCGACGATCGCCGCGAGCACGGCCATCATCATCCGGAAGCGGTTGGCACGACGCGTTTCCCAGGCGGCCTGATCGACCCAGTACTGGCCGGGGCGTTCCTCCTTGATGACGCCGGCCGCGATGAGGGCAGCCAGCCGGCGCTTCGCCATGAACGAGTCGGTGAGGAGCGGCACCGCCGTGCTGCTGCTGAACGCGCGGCGCTCGACGAGACGCTCGACGAGGCGCCGCTCGGCGGCGATGACGAGCGCCGGGATGGGTGCGCTCATACGGGTCGCTCGATCGATTCGGACTGCCGGGTGAAGAAGCGTGGACCCTGCTCGGTGATGTAGAGGCAGTCCTCGAGCCGGATGCCGAACTCGCCGGGGATGGCGATCATCGGCTCGTCGCTGAAGCACATGCCGGGCGCGATGGGCGTCGTGTTGCCGCGCACGAAGTTGGTCCACTCGTGCCCG
>JBJMOZ010000252.1:0-8912 GCA_045803465.1 Gemmatimonadales bacterium
TGGCGGGGTGATCAGTCCACGCGACAGCATCGGGGCGACGGGCGCACCCTTCTTCCTCGCGCTCACCGATTCGCTGGGCGTGCGGCAGGTGTTGCGCTTCCGGACGATTGCCCATGAGGGTGCGATGTCCGCAGGCGGGGCCGGTGGCCGGGCACCGGAGCGCTTCACGCTCGTGGCGGCGCGCGAGGCCGACACGCTGCGGCTCAGGGTGGAGGTGCTGAGCGCGCAGTCCACGGCCACAGCGGCGGCGGGGATGCGCCGCCTGTTCCTGCAACTGCGCGGTCGATTCACGCTCGAGGGACGGCTCGCGGGCGAGCGGATCGAGGACGCAGGACTCGGATTCTTCGAGACTTATGTGACTCGGTAGCGCGCCGCCTCACGCCCCGCTCCTTCCTCCTGCCCAGCCATGGCGCCACCTTTCCGGCATGGAATCCATCATCCCCACCGCGGACCTCGGCCGCCAACTCATCGACACCTTCGGCAAGGGATGGGAGAAGCTCCGCGTCGAGGTGCTCACCTCGGTCTTCGCCGACGACGCCGTCTTCATCGAGACGCCGTTCTCGCAGCCGATCCAGGGCATCGAGGGCATCCGGGCCTGGTGGGCGGACGTGCCCTACCACCAGTCGGAAGTCACCTTCTCGTCCGGCGAGATCTTCGTGGTCGGGCCCTGGTTCAGTACCGAGTTCAAGTGCGTATTCCGCCGCCGCCGCACCGGGGATTGGGTGGATGCCCGCGGCGCCGTGTTCTGTGAGACGAGGGGCGAGAAAGTGTCGGAGATGCGCATGTACTGGCATCGGTTCGCCGGGGGTCGCGACGCAAGCAAGCCCTGAGACGCGAACGCAGCGTCCCGTCATGATGACAGGGTCACGGGGCACACGCTTCGTGGCCTTTGTCGTTCAATGACTTAGCGACTGGCACGACTGTCGCACTGGTGCGACGAAGTCGCTGTTTCTGTCTCGATTCATCTGGTGTCCGGAGAAGTCATGCTGTCCGCGATGCTGCTGGGCCTCCTTGCCGTCGGTGCCGTCGAGCGCGATCCCGTGCCCCCCGTGCGGATCTGGCTCGATCACGAGGACGGGAGCTACATGCGCGGCGATCGGGTCAAGCTGTTCCTCAAGACACGCGACGACCGCTACGTCGTCGTCTTTCATGTCGATCCCGACAACCGCCTGCGCGTCCTCTTTCCGCTCGACCCGGGCGACGACAACTACGTGAAGGGCGGCAAGACCTACAAGGTCATCAACCGTGGTGGCCGGGAGGGCTTCGCGGCTGACGTTGCGGGCCGGGGCATGCTGTTCGTGGCCGCTGCACCCGATCCGTTCCGATTCGAGCAGTTCACGAAGGACAACTTCTGGGACTACCGCACCCTCAACGCCACATCCATCGAGGGTGACCTCGAACAGGGGCTCATCGAGCTCACGCAACGCATGGCCGGTGGCCGGTTCGACTACGACGTCCTGCGTTATGGCGCCTATGCCGATGCCTCCGAGCTGGCTCCCGGTACCGACATGGCCTACGACGTGGAGCCGGCGCTCAGTGGCTGCCTCGGTTGTGCGCCAGTCAACACGGTCGTCGTGGGTGCTGCAGGCCCCATGTACTGCAACTCGCCACTCTACGACCCCATGTGCTACGACCCGCTCTACTGGTCGCCCGGCTACGTGCCGCCGGCGTACTGGAATACGGGCTGGGGCTATTATGGCGGCGGCTATTATGGCGGCTACTACGCGCCGTCGTGGAATGCGTCCGGGTGGGGCGGCTACTACAGTCCCTACCAGTCCAAGCCATGGGACCGACAGTGGAGCGGCGCGTCGCCGGCGTACCGGCCGCGTGTCTCCACGGAAAACGTGAACACCGTGGTGGGGCCATTGCCGTCGACGGGGCGCATCCTGCGCGCCGACCCGCGCCGCGCCTGGGATGGATCGGTGCCGGTCGCCGTGCCGGAGCCGGCGGTGGTTCCGGTGTCGGGTGCGGCACCGCAGGCGAAGCCACCGGCTGCGCGCGGGAAGGACGGCGATCAGCCTGCCACTGCCGCCCCAGCACATCGTGATCGGCGTGAGCAGCCTGCCAAGCAACCGACGCAGTCGGATCCACGCACGCGCCGCAGCTGGTCGGAGGGCAATTCGACCCCGAGCGCTCCGCCTGCAACGTCCTCGACGGGCGGAGGGAGCAGCAAGCCGAGCACCCCGGCGAAGCCGTCGTCGGGCGGTGGCGGACGTCGCAAAGGCTGAACGAGCGCGGGGTGGATCGATCGATCCACCCCGCGCTGCGTATCGACCCCTCGATCAGCGCTGCAGTACCAATGCCGTCTCGCGGGCTGCTGCCATGCCGGCGACACAGGCCATCAACGAGAGCGAGACGCTGAGCCCGAGGTACAGGACGGACCGCGCCCACGCGCCCTGCTCGCCGAGCGACAGCACCTCCCACGCGAATGTCGAGAAAGTGGTGAACCCGCCACAGAAGCCGACGGCAAGGAAGGCGCGTGCCTCGGGCGAAACATGCGTCGTCTCGAGCGCGAAGCGCACCACGAACCCCACGAGCAACGACCCCAGCACGTTCGCGATGAGCGTGCCCGTCGGGAATTCGCCCGGACGATGCAGGGCATTGCCCAGCAGGTAGCGGCAGACCGAGCCGAAGGCCCCGCCGACGGCGATGTAGAGTAGGATCATGGTCGGGAGAATCTACAGCCTCCGCCCGCTTACATTTGCCCGGGTTCGTCCCGGTCCGGCCAGTTCCCCTCTCCCAGCCCGAGCACGCATGACGCCGATTCCCGACAGTCGTCCCATGTCCTACTCCCGGGGCGAGATCACCACGTTCGTGATGCCCCACATGCAGAACATGCTCGGCGACCTGTTCGGCGGGCATCTCATGGCGCTCGTGGATCAGGCGGCGGCGGTGGCGGCCATCCGCCACGCGGGCGGGCCGGCGGTGACGGCGTCCATCGACCGGGTGGACTTCCGGGCGCGCATCCCGGTGGGCGCCCTGGTCACGTGCATCGCGACCGTGGACTACGTCGGCAACAGCTCCATGGACATCACCATCGAGGTCTACTCCGAGAAGCCGAGCACGGGAGAGAAGCAGCAGACCCACACCGCACACGCCGTGTTCGTCGCCATCGACGCGGCGGGCCGGCCCAAGCGGGTGCCGCGCCTGGTGCCCGGAACGGACGAGGAGCGTGATCGCATGGAGCGGGCCCGCATGCACCGGGAGTCGATGCGCAAGTGACGCGTGCGGTGGTGGTGCTGAGCGGCGGCGGCGCGAAGACGGCGGCGCACGCCGGCGCGGTGCAGGCGCTCCGCGAGGCCGGCATCGAGCCCGCACGCTTCGTCGCCACCTCGATGGGCGCCGTTGTGGCCGCGGCACTCGCGGCCGGCGTGCATCCGTCCGAGATCCCGGAGCGCCTGGCGCAGGCCGGACCGGCCGGCCTTCGGGCCCATCCGCTGACGGCCGTGGGCGGCCTGTATCTCGAGGGAATCCTGCAGGGCGCGCCGTTCCGTGTGGCACTCCGCCGGGTCGTGCCATGCGAGCGCTTCGCCGAGCTGCAGGTGCCGCTCACCGTCACCGCGGTGGACATCGTCCGGCTCGACCTGCTGCGCTTCGGGTACGGTGGCCACGATGCGCCGCTCATCGACGTGCTCGCGGCCACGTGCGCGCTGCCGCCCTATTTCCCCCCGGTGATCATCGATGGCCGGCCGCTGGCGGATGGCGGGCTGCGAGGACCATTGCCGCTGTCGTCCGTAGGTGAGACGGATGGGCTGCCCATAGTGGCCATCGACGTGGGCCCGGGATTCGATCTCGGGGCTGCACCGCGCCCCGCCCGCGGTCCGGCGCTGGTGCGCTCGGTCGACACGGCGATCGGCATCCTGATGGCACAGACCGTCGAGGATCAGCTCGCGCTCTGGCGCGACTCCGGCCGCCACCTGGTGTATGTCCGACCACAGGTGGAGCGCGATGCCACCTTTCGTGTGGAGCGCGTGCACGCCTATGCCGCGGAAGGGTATCGTGCTACGGCGGCGGCGCTCTCGGCTCTTGATTCCGCAGGGTCGTCGACCAGATTGCCCTGAGTTCGACTCACTTCCCCACACGATTTCCGGACGGACGATGCGCGCTTCCGAAGTGATGGTGGCCGATCCCCATGTGGCGGTGGCCGGCACGATGGCGAGTGAGGTCGCCATCATGTTCAAGAACCGCAACATTTCGGTGGTCCCGGTGGTGGACGATCACCGTGCCCGGAAGTTCCTCGGCGTGCTGAGCGACCGCGATCTGGTCACGCGTTGCCTTGCCGAAGGCAAGCACCCCTGGCATACCCGCGCCGATTCCCTCATGCGCGCCAACACCTGCGTCGTGCCGCCCGACCAGGAGCTCGATGGCTTCGAGGTGCGCATGGACCTCGAGCCCACCGAATCACACCTGCGACCCACCATCACCGTCGTGGATGCCGACCACCGGGTGGTGGGCTTCATCAGTCACCCCGAGCAGGTGCCGGGCGTGACGGTGATCTGGGGCTGACGTGACGGAGCCGCGGCTCTTCACGCGGGAGGAAGCGGAGCGCACGATTCCCCTCGTGCAGCGCATCGTGCGCGACCTCATGCTCGAGCACCCGGCGTGGCGGCGCGCCGTGGCGCGCTACGAGCTGCTGGCCGGCACCACGAAACCCGGCGCGGCGGAATCCGCCGAGCTGGTGGCGGCACAGCACGACGTCGAGGCGCACGCGAGCCGCATCGAGGGCTACCTGGGCGAGCTGCAGCAGGTGGGCTGCGTCTTCAAGGGGTTCGAGGATGGGCTGGTCGACTTCTACTCGCTGCGCGAGGACCGGCTCGTCTTCCTCTGCTGGCGCTACGGCGAGGAGCGCATCACGCACTGGCATGACCTCGACGCCGGCGCCGCCGGCCGACAGCCGCTCGCGGACGTGCCGTTCACGGAGGTCGAACGCTGATGGTCGTCTGGCTCTTCCTGCACATCTTCGGCTTCGGCCTGTGGCTGGGCGGAGGCGTGGCCCTGCTGCTCAACGGGCTCGCCGCCGAGAAGGAGGGCCGACCTGCGCTCGGGCTCGTCATGCGCCTGCAGAGCGGCATCGCGCGCTTTGCCGTGGCACCGGGTGCGCTGCTGACGACGCTCAGCGGCCTCATGCTCACGTTCGGCAACATCCACTCGCCCACGATGGGCAATCCGTGGATGGCCACCATGCAGGGCTTGGGCATCCTGGCCGCGCTGCTCACGCTCGCGATCAGCGTCCCGGCGGCGGCTCGCCTCGCGCGGCTCGACCCGATGGGTCAGCACGCCACCATCTTCGACCGGCTGCGCAAGCGGCAGCGGCTCGTGGGACTGCTGTCCCTCACGATGGGCATCGGGGCGCTGCTCGGCGGGGCGATGTATCGCTACGGGGGGTGACGAGGCGGTGCCGCTCCCGACCGGGAAGGTGGCGCGAACTCAGCGACCCATCCCGCGCCGCCCCGTGCGGCATGCCTTCCGCACCGGGCACTCCCCGCACTTCGCCACGCGCGCCGTGCACACCAGCGCGCCCAGTTCCATGATCGCCTGATTGAAGCTCCACGCGGGAGCGCCCGCGCGGGGCACCAGCACCGCGGCGGTGGCCCAGACGCGGCGCGTATCGGCGGCGCGGGTGCCAAGTCGGGGATGGAAGGCCCGCCGGATCACGCGCTCGACGTTGGTGTCGACGGCGGGTGCCGCGCGCTCGAACGCGAAGCAGGCGATGGCGCCGGCGGTGTAGGGGCCCACCCCGGGTAGTTTGCGCAACGCGACCGGATCCTCGGGAAATCCACCCTCGAGGGCCACCACCTCCTGGGCCAGCCGCTGCAAGTGGTGCGCACGCCGATAGTAGCCCAGCCCCTCCCATGCCTCGCGGACCGCCGTCGCCGGTGCCACCGCCAGGTGCTGCACCGACGGAAACCGTTCCAGGAACCGGAGGTAGAACCCTTCGACGCGGCTCACCTGCGTCTGCTGCAGCATGAACTCGGAGACGGCGACATGATACGGATCGCGGGTCCGGCGCCACGGCAGGTCACGGCCGTGGGCGCGGAACCAACGAAGCAGACGGCGACGGAAGTCAAGCGCGTCTTGCGTGAGGCGGGGCCTAGACTTACGTGGCATCGCCGCCCAAGATACTAGCCATGGCAACGGCGACGCTCGACCTCCGGCAGGTGGCCGGCCGGTTCTTCATCAACGGGACAACCCAGGTCGGGCGGTTCACCTTCTTCGTCGGTGAGACGCTGCGGGCGCTGCCCGAGGTGCGCATCTGGTGGCCACGCTTCATCGATGAAGCGTGGAACATCGGCGTGGGCAGCATGTTTCTCGTGCTGCTGATCGCGGTCTTCGCGGGGGCCGTGACGGCGCTGCAGGCCGGTTATCAGTTCACCGGGAGCCTGCCGTACTACATCGTCGGCACGCTGGTGGTGTCGGCCGTCATCCTGGAGCTCGGGCCGGTGCTGACGGCGCTGGTGCTCTCAGGCCGCATCGGCGCGCGCTACGCGGCCCAGCTGGGCACGATGCGCGTCACCGAGCAGATCGACGCTCTCGAGAGCCTCGGCCGGTCGCCCTACTCGCACCTCGTGCTGCCGCGCGTGCTCGCGGCGCTCGTCATGATCCCGATGATGACCATGGTCGCCAACGCAGCCGCCATCCTCGCCGGCTGGTGGTCGGTGAAGCTGGTGCTGCCGGTGACCAACATGGATTTCGTCTACGGTGCGCAGTGGTTCTTCCGTCCATGGGACGCGTACTACTCCTTCATCAAGTCGGTCTTCTTCGGCGGCACCATCGGCCTCGTCTCGTGCTACATGGGCATCGGCACCCAGCAGGGCGCCGAAGGGGTGGGACGGGCGGCCACGGGTGCGGTGGTGTCCAGCTCCGTGCTGGTCCTGCTGCTGGACGTGCTGGTGACCAAAGTGCTGCTGAGCCAGTGATCGAGCTCCGCGGCGTCAAGAAGCGCTTCGGCGCACAGGTGGTCCTCGACGGCGTCGATTTCGTCGTCAACGAGGGCGAGACGGTCGCGTTGCTGGGTCCCTCGGGCACGGGCAAGAGCGTGCTGCTGAAGCCCGATGCCGGCACCATCACGGTGGACGGCAAGAACGTCGCGCACCTGAGCCGCAAGGAGCTCGTGGCCTACCGGCAAGGCATCGGCTACGTGTTCCAGAACGGCGCGCTCTTCGATTCCATGAACGTGTTCGAGAACGTGCGGCTCGGCATCGTCGACGAAGCGAAATTCAAGGATCTCGACTACGCGAAGTCCCGCGTCGCCGAGTGCATCCGGCTGGTGAACCTGCAGCCGGAGGTCATCAACAAGTTCCCGGCGGAGCTTTCGGGCGGCATGAAGAAGCGCGTCGGCATCGCGCGCGCCATCGCCGGGAGCCCCAAGTACCTGCTGTACGACGAGCCGACGTCGGGCCTCGACCCGGTCAACGCCGACGTCATCGACGCGCTGGTGCAGCGGCTGGACGAGGAGATCGGCGTCACCAGCGTGATGGTGACGCATGACGTGCGCGGCGCGTTTCGCGTGGCCGACCGCCTCGCCCTCCTGAGCGAGGGCAAGATCGTGATGCAGGGAACACCGCAGGAATTCCTGGCTTCGGAGCATCCGAAGGTGAAGGCGTTCCTCGAGCGGGACTTCGATAACGCCCAATTCGCCGCATAGGGTCCATGGCTGATTCCAGGGGTCTCGGCAAGGAAGTGGTGGTCGGCTCCATCGTGCTCGGTGCGCTGGCCATCTTCGTGGGCGGCACGTTCTGGCTGAGCGGCAAGACCCTGTTCACGCCCGACGGCGTGAAGATCCTCTTCGAGGATGCCGGCGACCTGAAGCGCGCCACGCCGGTACGCGTGTCGGGCGTTCCGGTCGGCAAGGTGCAGGACATCAAGCTGCTCGCGCCGGGCAAGGTGGAGGTCACGATCTCCCTGCCCGACTACATCGAGCCCAAGACCGACGCGCTGGCCTACATCCGCACCGTCGGCCTCGCCGGCGACGTGGCGCTTGTGTTCGTGCCGGGCACCGATCCGACGCCGCTGCCCAAGGGGCAGGTGATCCAGAGCGTTCCCGTACCGACCTTCACCGACATGGCGGGCAAGCTCACCGGCAACGCCGACTCCCTGCTCACCAGCGTGCGGGCACTCGTGGGACCGGAGCGCGGCAAGCAGCTCGACGAGACGCTGGAGCGACTCAACAAGACGCTCGTGAGCACGCAGGCCCTGCTGGCACTCTACGCCAACCAGACGACCGGGCCCACGGCCGAGCTGCAGGCCACGCTGGTGCAGTTTCGCGCGCTGGCGGGGAAGCTCGACAGCACCCTCTCGGCGCCCGCGCTCGTGCGCGCGCGCGACAAGGCCGACACGCTCGTGGGCAACCTGAACGAGATGTCGGTGCAGTTCCGCGCCACCGGCCAGCGGCTCGACTCGGTGCTCGCGAAGCTCGAGCGCGGCGAGGGCACGATGGGCAGGCTCGTCACCGACACGCTGCTCTACCAGCGCTTCACCGACTTGAGCGCGTCTGTCGACTCGCTCGTGCGTGACCTGCGCAAGAACCCCGGCAAGCTCGGGGTGACGGTCAAGATGTTCTGAGCGCCGGCCCGCGCTCCCCATCATGCTCGCCCTGACCTTCCTCGGCACCGCCGCCGCGATGCCCACGCTCGATCGCAACGTCTCGGGACTCGCCCTCGTGCGCGAGGGCGAGACGATGCTGTTCGACTGCGGTGAGGGCACCCAGCGGCAGATGATGCGGTACGGGGTGGGCTTCACCTTCCGCGAGATCTTCTTTTCGCACTACCATGCCGATCATCTGCTCGGCGTCACCGGGCTCTTGCGCACCATGGGGCTGCAGGACCGCAGCGCGCCCGTGACGCTCTACGGGCCCAAGGGTGCTGAGCGCGTGCTGGGCGCTGCCATCTCGCTAGGCATCGAGCGGCAGAAGT
>JBJMOZ010000021.1:0-2548 GCA_045803465.1 Gemmatimonadales bacterium
TACTACTCGCTGCTGGTGGAGCATCCGCAGGTGCTCGAGCGGGCCGCGGCGCTGATGGCGCGCAGCCGATGGGCCGCGGGGCTCCTCGCGCGCCACCCGATCCTGCTCGACGAGCTCACCCGCACGGCCGCCAGCTTCGCCGCGACGGACTGGGGGGCCGAGCGCGCCGCGCTCGCGGCTGAATGCGCCGCGCTCGGGGGCGACGTCGAGCGCATCCTCGACCACCTGCGCCACTACAAGCAGCGCCAGGTCCTGCGCTTCACCATCGCCGACATCGAGGGCCAGTTGCCGGTGATGGCGCTCTCCGACGAGCTCTCGGCGCTCGCGGACACGATCCTCGACGTGACGCTGGTGGAGGCGCTGAGGAACGTGGGAATTCTGGGGTCGGACACCAATGTCGTGAGCCAGCGGGGCACAGGTGAGCGTCGCGCGCATGAATTGGTGTCTGACCCCGTGGGCTTTTGCATCGTCGGCTACGGCAAGCTCGGCGGCAAGGAGCTGGGATACGGCTCCGACCTCGACATCGTGTTCCTCTATGACGAGTCGATGGCGGGCCAGGCCGAGGGCTTCGCGCGCGCCGCGCAGCGGATGAACAACTGGATGACCGCGCTCACGCCCGCGGGCGTGCTCTACGACATCGACCTGCGGCTGCGCCCGGACGGCATCAAGGGCCTGATGGTGAGCTCGATCGGCGCCTTCCGCGACTACCAGCTGAAGCGCGCGTGGACCTGGGAGCACCAGGCGCTCACGCGCGCGCGCGCCTGTGCCGGCGATCCGGCGCCGGGCAGCCGCTTCGAGGCGCTGCGCGACGAGATCCTCGCGATCCCGCGCGAGCGAGCGAAGCTCTTCGGCGAGATCCTCGAGATGCGCGAGCGCATGCGCAAGGAGCACCGCAAGGACGCCGGCGACCTGAAGCACGTGGCGGGTGGCGTGATCGACCTCGAGTTCTGCGTCCAGGCCCTGGTGCTGCTGCACGGCCCAGCGCATCCCGGGCTGCGCGAGAACAAGGGCAACCACACGCTCCTCAATCGCATGGGGTCCCTCGGGCTCATCGACGCGTCGATCGCGGCAGCCGCCGCCGAGGCCTACCTCGCGATGCGGCGGCGCACACACCAGGCGACGCTGAACGACGAGGACGGTGTTCGCCCCGCCTCGGGCGAGCTCGAGGCCGAGCGCGCCGCGGTGGCGGCGCTGTGGCACGCGGTGTTCGGCTAGGCTACTCCGCGGCCGCCGAGGCCCGGGGAGCGAGCGGCCCCACCAGGTTGAAGACGTGCATGCGCCCCTTCCCCTTGATCTCGACCTCGTGCCCGGCGCCGAAGGCGAAGCGGTTGTGCAGCCGCCGGTGGGTGGTCGGATCGACATGGATCGCGCCCGCCCTGGCGTCGGCGGCCATGCGGAAGGCCACGTTCACGGTGTCGCCCCACATGTCGTAGATGAACTTCTTCTTGCCGATCACGCCGGCGACCACGGGCCCGGTGCCCACCCCGATGCGCAGCTCGACGCGCTCGCCGCTCGTCCTGCGGTACTCGGCCATCTGCTCCTGCATCTCGAGCGCCATGCGCGCGATCGCGTCGGCGTAGTGGATCTGCGCCCCGCCGTCCAGGCCGGCGGCGGCCATGTAGGCGTCGCCGATCGTCTTGATCTTCTCCACGCCGTGGCGGTCGGCGAGCTCGTCGAAGATCGAGAACACGTCGTTCAGGATCTTGACGATCTCCACCGGGGAGAGCTCCTCGGTCATGCGGGTGAAGCCGACGATGTCGGCGAACATCACGGTCACGTCCGCGTGGCCCTGCGCGATGTTGGTCTCGCCGCGCTTGAGGCGCTCCGCTATCGCCGGGGGAAGGATGTTGAGCAGCAGCCGGTCGCTCTTCTCCTTCTCGGCCACGATCTCGGCGTGGACCGCGTCGACCTGCACGCGCAGCTTGTTCTTCTCGTTGGCGAAGTACCACAGCAGCGCGTAGATCATCACCGAGATGGCGGAGAAGTTGAGCACGAAGAACACCGCCACCGTCGAGAGATCGACGCTGCGCTGGGTGCCCGCAAGCAAGTAGTCGAACACGCCCGCCATCGCGGTCATGAAGAGCCAGCCGAAGAACCACGGCGTGGAGTTGCGCGTGCCCAGCACCGTCACCGCGCCCACCGGGGCCATGAGGCCCCAGAGCGCCACGCCCGAGGCGTTCACGAAGTTGCCGATCGACCACTGCATCGCGAACGGCGTGAACAGGATCAGTCCCAGCTGGACGTAGGCGAAGGCGGCGAGGCGCCGATGCCTCCAGTAGAGGTAGATAGTGACGGCCGAGGCGAACTGGAACAGCAGCGGGATGGCGGTGGAGTACTGGTATCCCATGCTCCAGTAGATGGCGAGCCAGAGCATGGCGGCGCACATCATGAAGCCGGTGGTGAGCATCAGCATGTCGCCCGACAGCCGTTCCTCGGGCGAGAGCGGTGCGGCAGCCCCCGGCGTCGCCGGGTACGTCGTGGGGGTGGGGCTGCTGCTCATCGCGTGGAGGATTATGTCACGCGCCCCGCCGCCGGGCGCAAAACGGCT
>JBJMOZ010000027.1:0-11233 GCA_045803465.1 Gemmatimonadales bacterium
CGTACCGGGGCGGCCTGGGTCCTCGCTGGGCTCGGAACGACTCGAAGTGGCACCGGAGTCGAACAGGGGGAGGATGTGGGGGGGGCGCAGGTTGGCGGTGGTTTGGATCTCCTGCAGGAATCGGTCGGCGCCCAGCGCCACGGCGAGCTCGGGGCGGAGCACCTTGATCGCGACCTGGCGGCCGTGCTTGAGGTCCTGCGCGAGGTACACCGTCGCCATGCCGCCCTCGCCGAGCACACGCTCGATGCGGTAGCGGTCCGTCAGGGCCGCGCCCAGGCGCGACGTCGTGGACGCATTCACTTCGTGCTCTTCGTCTTTGCCAGCAGTTCGGGGAACCAGTGCTCCACAAAGACCACGTGGTCGCCGCGCGGGTCGGAGGGTTCGCGGATCATCAGGAAATGCCGGTCGTCGGGGGCCACGTCGTACTGCTGCCGGTTGCGCGCGGAGCGGTAGCCGGCAATGGGGAACAGCGGCCGGGGAGTGCCCGCCACGAACGCCGCGCCCGGCGTGATGTCCACGCTCATCAGCGCCGTGGGACTCTTGAAGAACAGTTCGCGGCCGTTGTGCGACCAGCGCGGCTCCGAGCCGCCGCTGCGCGAGACCACGTGATGGGTGGCGGCGGACGGGAATGGCGTCACGAAGACTTCGCGTCCGCCGCCCACGAGCGTCGCGTAGGCCAGCCAGCGTCCGTCCGGCGAGAGAACGGCCTGTGAGGCCGCTTGCGAATGCTGGCCGACCACCAGCGCCACCAGCGCCGTGTCGCCGTGCAGGCGCCGGGCCCGGATGCGGCCGGTGTTGCCCTCCTCGTCCGAGCGCACCACCAGCCACTCGCCATCGTGCGAGAGTTCTGCTTCCCACAGGCCGAACGTGTGGTGCAGGAGCAGCTCGGGAGGCGCGCTGCCGTCGGCGGGCACGCGGTACACGTCGTACCCGTCCTGGCTGCCGTCGGTGGCGCGCACGTTGGAGACGAACGCGAGCGTTCGGCCGTCCGGCGACCAGGACGGGCGCCAGTTGACGGTGCCATTCTGCGTCAGCTTCTGCCGGGTGCCGTCGGCGCGCCGGATCCACAGTTGCGTCGACTGCTCGCGCACGCTCACCGCCACCGTCCGGCCGTCGAGCGAGAGGGCGGGGTAGGCGAAGTCCGCGTGCCACGTGGAATCGAACGACGTCGTGCTGCCGTCCCGCGCCACCCAGACCATCTCGGTTGGCGTGTTCGTCCCCGTACCTAGCGAGTAGAGCACGCTCCCCGCGGCGGAAATGGCAAAGGCATTCGGGACCACGCCGTCGATCACGGGCACCGCGCCGCCCGTCAGGCGCAGGCGCTTCACGTCGAAGGGCGCCGCGAACAGCCCGCCCGCGCGGTCGGTGTAGAGCACGTGCCCGGTGGGGCTGTACCATGCGCCGATCGCGTCGGCGACGAGCAGCCGCCCGCTGTCGGCGGCGACGTCGAAGACGTAGATCGAGGATTCCAGGCCGCAGTTGCCAGGACACGCCGAGTAGAGGAAGCCGCGGCTGCCGGGCAGTGGCTGCAGCGTCGTGATGTTCACGCGCGCCGACGAGGCGTGCTTTCCCACCGGCACGCTCGCGCCACCATCCGCCGACACGCGAAACGTCTCCTGGTCCTCGTTCACGTAGAGGATCGTGCCGTCATCCAGCCACGCGCCGGCCAGGTAGCCCCGGTTGCCGGCGGTGGCGAGCGTGATCGATCCGCCGCCCTCGGTGGGCACCTTGCGCAGGCGGCCGTCCGTGGTGAGGTAGGCGATCCACTGTCCGTCGGGCGAAAAGAACGGGGAGGCGCCGCCTTCCGTGCCCGCGAGGAGCGTGGCGGTGTCCTCGTTGCGCCGCTTGCGCAGCAACTGGTAGCCCGTCGCCGTCGAGTCCACGAACACGATGCTCGAACCGTCCGGGGCGATCGCGGCCTGGGATGCGTAGCGCTCGATGCCCGGGGCGAGCACTCGACCGAGCCCGTGCTCCCACAGCGTCACCTTTTGGCGGCTGACGGGCGGCGCGACCGGCCGGCGCAGCCATCCCGCAGCCGCGAGGGCGAGCAGTGCCGCGGTGAGCGCACCCATGGTCACGAAGCGCCGGCGATCGGCCCTCGCTTCACGAGCGGCCGGCAGCAGCGTCGTCCGCGCGCCCGTGTGGGCGAAGCCGGCATCGCGCAGCGCGGCGGCGAACACGCCGGCGCTCTCGAACCGGTCGGCCGGCAGCTTTTCCATCGCCGTGAGGGTGGCTGCCTCGACGTGCGGCGGGATGGTGTGCCGTTGTTGCACGAGGCTGCGCGGCCGCTCGGTCATCACGCGGGCGACGATGGCCTGCGCCGTGCTGCCGGTGAACGGCGGATCGCCGCTCAGCATCTCGTACAGCATGCAGCCGAGCGCGTAGATGTCGCTGCGACCCGTGATCTCGCGCTCACCCATGGCCTGCTCAGGGCTCATGTAGGCGGGCGTGCCGAGGGACATGCCGGTCTGGGTCATGCGGCTCTCGCCGGCCTTGCTGGCGGCCAGCGCGATGCCGAAATCGGCGACCAGCGCGCGTCCGTCGTGCAGCAGCACGTTCTCTGGCTTGATGTCGCGGTGCACCACGCCGCGCTTGTGCGCGTACTCCAGGGCGTCGGCCACCTCGGTGGCGATGCGCACGGCGTCGGCGATGGTGAGCTGCTTGTCGCGGGTGAGGCGGTCGCGCAGCGTCTCGCCTTCGATGAACGGCATGACGTAGTACAGGAAGCCGTCCGACTCGCCCGAGTCGAACAGCGGCAGGATGTGCGGATGCTGCAGGTTGGCGGTGGTCTTGATCTCGCTCAGGAAGCGCTCGGCGCCGATCACCGCGGCGAGCTCCGGGCGCAGCACCTTGATGGCCACCTTGCGATCATGGCGCACGTCATGCGCGAGATACACGGTGGCCATGCCGCCCGCGCCAAGCTCGCGCTCGAGTCGGTAGCGGTCGGCCAGCGCCGACGCGAGCCGTTCGGCGGCGGTCGTCATGGGACTGCCCTGCTCGAGTCGGCGCGCCGCAGCAGCGCGGGCCAGTGCTGCACCAGCGCCACCGCCACGCCGGACGGCGACTGCCGGACGATGTAGCGCTCGCCGTCGTCCACGACGGCGAAACCCGTGCCCTGGTCGTCGAAGAGCGTGCGGCGCCACGTCGGCGCGGCAAACCGTGTGCGCGGCGTGCCGATCGGCGCGTCGGGCCCCGTGCCGATGGTCGCTTCCTGCACCCGGCCATCGGGCGTCAGGAACGTCAGCAGGTGACCGCCGTGACTCCAATGCGGCCAGCGCGCCCCCTCGTTCGAGACCCGCGACGGGAGCGCCGAGCGCAACGACATGACGTACACCTCGCTGCGTCCCGTCTCATTGGAGCTGAACGCGAGCGAGAGACCGTCGGGCGAGAACTGGCCTTCCCACAGCCGGCCCGGCCTGACGATCGCCTGCGGGGGGATCGAGCCGTCGAGCGTGAGGAGCTCGAACGTGCTGTCGTTGCGCACCAGAAGTCGCGTACCGTCGGGTGACCACGCGATCGGGAGCGGGCACGTCGTGAAGAACGTGGAGTCCCCGCTGATGACCCGTTCGACGTCGCGCACGAGGTCTCGCTCCACGATGGAGCAGATGCCGCGTACGGCCACGCGGGCCACGCTGTACGCGAGCCTGGTGCCGGTCGGGTCGAACACCGGCCAGACCGGGAAGAAGCTCGAGTCGCGCATCGCCACGCGGGTCGCCCGACCGGCGCGCAGGTCGTACAGCCAGAGCGCACGCGAGCCCGCCAGCGCCAGTTGCGGGGCTCCCGCCGTGGCGGGCCGCACGGCCATCGACCAGGTGCCATCGACGCGCACGGTATCCCGCAGCAGGCCCACGGCGTCGTACTCGAAGTACGGGCGGTCGATGGTGGCCGGCAGGTAGGCGAAGGCGTCCGCCGAGATGGCGACGGTCGGCAAGCCGCTCGAGGTGCGGATGTTCGAGGCGAGCCGCACCGGCTCGCCGGTCAACGCCAGCGTTCGCAGGTCGAGGCGCTGCGCGTCGAGCGTGCGCAGGTTGCCCTCGGGGGCCGCGACCACCCAGTCGGGCGGCGCCACCAGCACGTCCACCGAGCGGAGCGGGAGCGTGGCAAGCGACCGGCCCTCGAGGTCGGTGACCGCCATGTCGAGGAAGCGGCCCCGCGAGTAGACGAGCCGCCGGCCATCGGGAAGGAACGCAGGCTTGAACATCGCGGCGGAGTCGCTGCGCAGGATCTCCCGGCAGGCTCCGCCCGCGGCCGACACCGCGCTCAGGCCGCCGCGATACCCGAAGACGATCGTGTCCCGCGTGCCCCACGTCGCACCGGCCGCGGACGGCGTGGCGCAGAGTCGCCGCGCCTCGCCGTTCTCGTCAATCACGGTCAGGAAGCCGTCGGCGAAGAAGCCGAGGCGCCTCCCATCGGGCGCCCAGAAGGGCATGTCGGCCCCGGTCGTGCGCGGCATCGGCTCGGCGTTGAGCCGGTCGAGCTTGCGCAGCCACAGGCTGCGCGTCCCGTCGCCCGCCGCGAGCACGAAGGCGAGCTGCCGGCCGTCGGGACTCACGGCGATCGAACGCCGCTCCTCGAATGCAGTCCCCTCCGGTGGCAGGATCGACGTCACGCTCGCACGTCCGGCCGCATTGGCGATCGTCGGCCGCAACCGTCCAAGGGTCCAGCCCGTGGCGGCGCCGAGGACGAGGCAGCCGAGTCCCAGCGACAGCAGGCGACCGCGACTCGCGCCGCCAGCCGCCCGGCCTGCCGGCCGCACCGCTGCCAGCACGCGCGTCGCCTCGGCCGACGCCGCGACTTCGCTCGTCAGCTCCCGCGCGAAGTCGGCCACGCTCGGCTGTCGGTCGGCGGGAAGCTTCTCCAGTGCCGTGAGCACTGCCTGTTCCACGTAGGCGGGCACGTTGGGCCGGAACTCGCGGATCGGCTTCGGCCGGGAGGTGAGCACCTGCGCGACGATCGCCTGCGACGAGCTGCCGGTGAAGGGCGGGTCGCCCTGCAGCATCTCGTACGTCATGGCGCCGAGCGCGTAGATGTCGGCGCGTGCATCGACCGCCCGCTCGCCCATGGCCTGCTCGGGGCTCATGTAGCTCGGTGTACCCAGCGAGAGCCCGGTCTGGGTGATGCGGTGCCCTCCGGCCTGCTGCACCGCGAGCGCGATGCCGAAGTCAGCCACCAGCGCACGGCCGTCCTGCAGCAGGATGTTCTCGGGCTTGATGTCGCGATGGATCACGCCCCGCTTGTGCGCGTACTCGAGCGCGGCGGCGACCTCGGTGGCGAGCCGTACGGCATCCTTCACCGGCAGCTGCGTCTCGCGCACGAGGCGCGCGCGCAGCGTCTCGCCGTCTACGTAGGGCATCACGTAGTACAGCAGTCCGTCGCACTCACCCGAGTCGATGAGCCCGAGGATGTGCGGATGCTGCAACTGCGCGGTGAGCTTGATCTCGGCCAGGAAGCGCTCGCCCCCCAGCACGGCCGAGAGCTCTGGATGCAGCACCTTTATCGCGACGTGCCGGTCGTGCTTCAGGTCCTCCGCCAGAAAAACCGTTGCCATGCCGCCCTGTCCCAACTCGCACTCGAGACGGTAACGCTCGCTGAGCGCGACCTGCAGCCGCGAAAGCACAGGGCCCACGTCCGTCATTTCCGTCCAGCCTCGGTCAGTTTCGCGCGCACCTCGTCGAGCCAGTTGTCCACCAGGATGAGCTGCTCCGTGTCGTCGGTGCGTCCCGAGGCGCGCATCAGGAGGAAGCGGCGGCCGTCCGGACACAAGTCGTAGTACGGCGTGGTGAGTCCGTTCAAGTAGGCGGTGCCGATGCCGCCGACAAGGCGCTTCGGCGCGCCCGCCGCGAAGGTCGGCGTGCTCCTCACCGGCACGGCCACGAGGTCGCCGGTGAGCGTCACGAAGAACAGTTCGCGGCCGTCGCGCGACCACCGCGGCGTGCCGGCGCCATCGGAGGAGATCTGCCAGCGGCCCTGGTTGGTCTCGGGGAAGGGCCGCACGTAGACCTCGCTGCGTCCCGTCTCCTGCGACCCATACGCGATCCAGCGGCTGTCGGGCGAGAGCGCGATCATCGCCTCGGGGAACGGCGAGTCGATGAGCGATACCGGGGTCGCGCCGGGCTGGTCGAGGCGGACGCCGTGGATGTCGCTCTGGCTGCCCTTGCTCACGCGATAGACGAGCCACCGTCCGTCCGACGAGATCTGCGCCTCCGGCATCGACGCGTTGCCGGTGTACACCGACTCGGCCGGCGTGCTGCCGTCTGCGCGCTTCTTCCAGGCGGTGAGTACGCCCTTGCCCACGTTGC
The DNA here is from genome assembly GCA_045803465.1 of Gemmatimonadales bacterium. Lineage (GTDB taxonomy): Bacteria > Gemmatimonadota > Gemmatimonadetes > Gemmatimonadales > GWC2-71-9 > JAGGAG01. Next base: position 6,300 of record JBJMOZ010000027.1, read on the forward strand.
GAAGGAAAAGCACGTCGCGGCCGTCCGGGGTCCAGCTCGGGCGAGTGTTCTCGAGACCGTCGAACGTGAGCCGCGTGAATGGCCCCGACGGCAGCTCGCGCACCCAGATGTCCACCGTTCGCCCGCCGACGACATCCACGGCGAGGTGCCGGCCGTCGGGCGAGAGGGCGAGGCCCCGGTTGGCTGCGGGCGTGAAACTGAGCGCCGGCTCGATCGGCGTGATGGTGCCGTCGCGTCCGACCCACACGCCCTGCGCGGCCGAGACGGTCGAGAGGCCTCGCACGTAGGCGAGAGACCCGTTGCGCGACACGGCGACGTCCACCGAACCGAGCAGCTTCGAGCGCACACCTTCGAGCACCGGTACCGGATTCCCGACGAGCGTCGCGGTGCGCTCGTCGAAACGCGAGACGGTCATGACGCCATCGGCGCGCAGGATGGCGAGGAGGCCAGGTGCCAGGTATCGCGCCGTGACGCCCTTGCCCAGCGTGTGGCGCTCGCGGCGCTCGAGGTCGAAGGCGAGGATCTCGAAGTTCTCGGGCGCGTTGTCGCGACGCGTGCGGACGAGGAGCCAGCGGTTGCCGGGCAGCACTTCGGGCCACGCGAAGCCGATCTCGGCGGCCGCCGTGTCGAGCGGGAGCACCACTTCCGAAGGGCCTCCGATCTCGCGCACCCGTGAGATGCCTGCCGGCCCGACATCGTAGTAGAGCCAGCCGTCGTCGGCCCAGGCGATGCCGCCGGAGGAGCCACCGCCTCCCTTCGCCAGCGTCGTCACGGAGCCGCCGTCGATCTCGACGACGCGCAGCTCCACCTCGCCGCCCGCGGAGAACGCCACGTGGCGGCCGTCGGGTGAGAAGACGGGGTTGATCGCCGAGGTGGCGGCGCTGCTGGTCGTGACGCCGCCCAGCGGGACCGCTTCGAGGCGGTTGCGGTCGCGCAGCCAGAGCAGCGGACCCTCGCCGGCCGCGGCCGCGTACACGAGCTTCGTGCCGTCACGCGAGAGCGCGACGTTCTCGCCGGTGCGATTCAGCTCCATCGGTTGCGCGCGCGGCAGCGACAGGGGCGTGCGCAGCGTGGCGCGCGGCGGTTCGGATCGCAGGCGGCTCGACACGGCCGCGCCAGCCAGGGCGGCGAGCGCGAGCGCCGCGGCGGCACCGAGCACGAGTGGCACGCGCCGCGCGCCAGGCCGTGCGGATGCCGCCAGCACCTGCGTCGCCATCGGGGCGCGTCCCTCAAGTGTCCCCTCGCCCGCGAGTCCAGCCGCGAACTCCTTCGCGCTCTCGGGACGGTCCGCCGGCAGCTTCTCGAGCGCGGCGAGCACCGTACGCTCGACGGCCTCCGGCACGTTCGGCCGGAACGCACGGATGGGCCGGGGCAGTGCCGTGAGGATCTGCGAGACGATGGCCTGGGCCGAGCTGCCGCCGAAGGGCGGGTCGCCCATGAGCATCTCGTACGTCATTGCGCCAAGCGCGTAGACGTCGCTCCGCGCCGTGACCGTCTTCTCGCCCATCGCCTGTTCGGGGCTCATGTAGCTCGGCGTGCCGAGCGAGAGTCCGGTCTGCGTCATGCGGGCACCGCCCGCTTGGCTCACCGCGAGCGCGATGCCGAAGTCCGCGACGAGTGCCTGCCCGTCCTGCAGCAGGATGTTCTCGGGCTTGATGTCGCGATGGATCACGCCCCGCTTGTGCGCGTACTCGAGCGCGTTGGCCACCTCGGTGGCCAGCCGCACGGCATCCTTCACCGGGAGCTGCTGTTCGCGCTCCAGCTTGGTGCGGAGCGTCTCCCCGTCCACGAACGGCATGACGTAGTAGAGCAGGCCGTCGCACTCGCCCGAGTCGATGAGCCCCAGGATGTGCGGATGCTGGAGGTTCGCGGTGGTGCGGATCTCGGTGAGGAAGCGTTCGCCGCCGAGCACCGCCGAGAGCTCGGGGTGCAGCACCTTGATCGCCACCTTGCGCGCGTGCTTGAGGTCCTCGGCGAGGTAGACGGTGGCCATGCCGCCCTGCCCAAGCTCGCGCTCGATGCGGTAGCGGTCGGCGAGCGCGGCGGTGAGACGGGTGACCGGTTCGCTCGTCACGTCGGTTTCGGGGAGATGGCTATGGTCGCACCAGCTTGCTCATGAACGCGTCACCATGCCGCGCCACCTCGAGCACGGCCGTCCGCGACAGGTCGTCGGAGAACGTGACGCCCTCGACGCTGCGGGGCACCGAGCCCAGGCGCTCCATCGAGTCCGGGCTGCGCACGCGGAAGAACGGGACCGTTTCCGGCGTATCCCAGGGCGCGAAGAGGAGGCTACCGTCGGCGAGGAAGCGCGACGCGCCCTGCTCGGCGGGCTGGCGAGCCCAGATCTCCGGCGTCCCGCCGTCGATCGGGACCACCGCGACGCCAAGCGTGTCGAAGGTGCTGGCGTTCCAGCCCGTCATCGCGAGGCGCGTGGCGGTGCGGTCCGCCTTCAGGTCGTAGATGCGCCCGAACCACTTGGGGGCGCGGATCTCCAGGGTCTTCCCGCCGCGTTGCACCACCACCCGGTCATTCGTGGCGGGGATCCACGCCCAACCGTCCGGCAGCACCGCCACGGACTGCACCAGCGAGTCGGGCAGGTCGAGCGCGCGGCCGGGGGCGCCGGTGCGCGCATCGAGGAGCGAGAGGTGCATGCCCGAGGCGCTCTGCCCGCCGATCGCCACCGTGATCGAGTCCACCCAGAACGCGCCGCGTGGCGTGCCCTTGGCGTCGAGCGGGCGCTCGGCGCCGCCAGCGAACGGGATGATGGAGAACCGCGGCTCGGTGCGTCCCGAGGGCGACGGCAGGTTGCGCCGCACCAGGATGAGCGCGCCATCCGGCGACAGCTGGCCGTTGATGCGGGTGGACGACCTGAGCAGCGGCTCGGCGGGAAACTTGCCTTGCAGCGCATCCTTGCCGTTTGCGGCCCACAGGCTGTAGTCGGAGGTGCCGTCGTCCACCACCAGCGTAGTGCCGTCGGCCGTGACGCTGAAGCTGTTGAAGCCGCCGGAGAGCAGCGTGTCCTGCCGCGTGGCAAGCTTGCCCGTCGCCGGATCGATGGCGAGGCGTACGATCGACTCGAACCCCGTGCCCGAGCGCGTCAGCCAGAGCGCGTCGGCGGTGATGCGGCCGGGGCAGGTGCACGAGTTGAGCACCTGGTCGGCCACCTTGCCGCTGCGGTCGAAGACCTGCCAGAAGCCGCGTCCCTTCTGCACGATGAGCGCGACGATCCACTTGCCGCCGGGCGAGACGCTGAGCCAGTCGATGCCGCTGCCCATGCCCGCCACCCGGATGCTGTCGCGGACGGTCCCCTCGAGCGAGGCGACCTTGACCTGGAACACCGAGTCGAGAGTGGTGGGCGGCGGCGCGATGAGCAGCGAATCACCGCCGGCATAGAACATCGCGGCGCTCGAGGCGAGGAAGCGCGGCGTCCCGCCGAGGGCCGACAGCAGGTAGAAGCCCCAGCGCCGCCCGAGCGTGCCCATGAAGATCAGGTTGCGCCGGTCGGGGCTCCACTCGAGGCCGTAGGCCGCGGTGGCGCCGTCGAGGATGCGGTGCGTGGAGGTGCCGCCCACGTCCTGCACGTCCACGGCGTAGCCGCATCGGCCCTGCTTGCAGTCGTGCGTGATGAAGGCGAGCTGCTTGCCGTCCGCGCTGATCGCGGAGGCGTACACGTTGCCCGTGAACGTGAGTTGCGTGCGGTCGCGGAGCGCCACCGGGGCCAGGCCAGGTGCGGCGGGCACTGCTGTACGGCGGCTCAGGAGGAATCCTGCGCCCGCGAGCAGCAGCGCCGCCAGAACGATGCCGCCGAGCACGACGCCGCGCCGCACGGGGCGGAGGGACGGAGCCGAAGGCATCGGGGCCGTGATCGCGCCCGTGGTGCCGCTCGCGCTTCGCGCCTCGAGCGCGCGGGAAAACTCGCCCGCGGACCCGAACCGGTCGGCCGGCGTCTTGTCGAGTGCCTTCGCCACGGCGGCATCCACGTGCTCCGGCACCGATGGCCGCACCACGCGCAGGTGCACGGGCCGCTCCATCATGAGCTTGGCGATCATCGCCTGCGCCGTGGGGCCCGTCACCGGCGGCTCGCCGGCGAGCATCTCGTACAGCACCGCGGCAAGCGAATAGAGGTCGCTGCGCGCGTCGAGCATGCGGTCGCCGGTGGCCTGTTCGGGGCTCATGTACTGCGGCGTGCCGAGGGACAGGCCGGTCTCGGTGAGGCGGTTGCCGCCCGCCTCCTTCACGGCGAGCGCGATGCCGAAGTCGGCCAGCATCGCCTCGCCCTCGAGCAGCAGGATGTTCTCCGGCTTGATGTCGCGGTGCACCACGCCCTGGCGGTGGGCATAGTCGAGGGCGCTGGCGATCTGCTTCGTGATCGCGATCGCTTCTTCCAGCCCCAGCTGCTTCTCGCGGTTGAGCTTGTCGCGCAGCGACTCGCCGCGCACCAACGGAAGCACGTAGTACAGGAACCCGCCGGCCACACCCGAAGCGATCAGCGTGAGGATGTGCGGGTGGTCGAGCCGGGCCGTGATCTTGATCTCGGCCAGGAAGCGCTCCGTGCCGAGCACCGCGCCCAGCTCGGGCCGCAGAACCTTGAGGGCGACTTCACGATCGTGCTTGAGGTCGGTGGCGAGATACACCGTGGCCATGCCGCCGGCACCGAGCTGACGCTCGATGCGGTAGCGTTCTTCGAGGGCGGTGGTCAGGCGGGCGGCGTCGCTCACGAGTGGCCTGGAAGGGGATGGGGAAAGATGGTGGGGCGGTCCGGGCCACGGAAGCGCGAACCGTGCGGCCTCAACGCGCTGCCATCTTCTCCTTCAGCTCGTCGAGCCAGTGCTCCACCACCACGAGCTGCCCGGCGCCCGGCGCCTGGTTCACGGAGGCCATCCGACCCATCAGGAAGTGCTGGTCGTCGGGCAGGAGGTCGTAGTAGGGAACGA
>JBJMOZ010000060.1:0-9653 GCA_045803465.1 Gemmatimonadales bacterium
CCGGCTTGCCGTTGACCGCGGTGATGCGATCGCCGGTCTTCAGCTGCTTGATCGCCTCGGCGCCCGCCGGCACGAACTCGCTGTCGACCGCGCCCACGGTGGTGACTGGATTCACGGCGCGGCCGTTCTTCATCGCCAGGCCGCTGAACACCAGCCAGGCGAACAGCACGTTCATCGTCACGCCGGCGATGAGCACGATGAATCGCTTCCACACCGGCTTCGCCTCGAACATCCGGTCGGCCGGCACGGGCGGGAGCTCTTCGGCGCCACCTTCGAGCGCGGTGCTCGTGGCCTCCTCTTCCCGGCTCGCCATGCGCACGTAGCCGCCAAGCGGCAGCCACGAGATGGCGTACTCGGTCTCGCCGCGCTTGAACGAAAGCGCCTTCACCGGAGCGCCCATGCCCACCGAGAAGCGGTGCACGTAGATCCCCGCCCATTTCGCGGCGAGGAAGTGCCCCAGTTCGTGCACGAAGATCAGCACGCCGAGGACGACGAGAAGCGACAGGACGGTGAGCAGCACGGTCAGTCCAGGAAGGTCGTGGCCCGGGCGCGCGCGTCGCGGTCGGCGGCGCGCACGGCCTCGAGGTCGGTAGCGGTGCCCTGCTGATGGCGCTGCAGCACGGCGTCGATCACTTCGGCGATGCGCCCGAACGGCAGGCCGCCCGCCAGGAACGCGGCGACCGCCACCTCGTTGGCCGCATTGAACGCAGCCGGCGCGGTGCCGCCGGCGCGCCCCGCGTCCACACCCAGGCGGAACGCCGGAAAGACGTCCGGTCGCACCGGCTCGAAGGTGAGGCTGCCCGCCGCCACAGGATCGAAGCGGCGCGCGCCGCTGTCGGGCAGTCGCGCCGGATGAGTCAGGGCGTAGAGGATCGGCAGTTCCATCGTCGGAAAGCCGAGCTGCGCGATGACGCTGCCATCGCAGAACTCGGCGAACGCATGCACGATGCTCTGCGGATGCACCACCGCGTCGAGCGCGTCGTACGGAAGCCCGAACAGGAAGTGCGCCTCGATGAGCTCGAGGGCCTTGTTGGCGAGGCTCGCGCTGTCGACGGTGATCTTGGAGCCCATGCGCCACGTCGGGTGGTTCAGCGCCTCGGTCACGGTGGCGGCCTGCACCCGCGCCGGCTCCCAGTCGCGGAACGGACCGCCGGATGCGGTCAGGATGAGCCGCGCCAGACCGCCGTCACGACCCGTGACGCACTGCAGCACGGCACTGTGCTCCGAGTCCACGGGAATCACCTCACCCCCGCCCTCGCGCGCGGCCTGCGCCACGAGCTCGCCCGCCATGACGAGCGACTCCTTGTTGGCCAGCGCGACGCGCTTGCCGGCCCGCAGCGCGGCGAGCGTGGCATCGAGGCCCGCCGCACCGACGACGGCGTTCAGCACCACGTCGGCATCGGGATGCGTCGCCGCCTCGATCAGCACCTCGCGCCCGGTGCGGATGCCGGCTGGGGCGTCACCCTCGACGAGCCCCACGAAGGCGGGTAACCAGACCGCCGCCTGCGCCTCGAGGCGCTCGCGATTGCGGCCCGCGGTAAGCGCCACGAGCCGGAAGCTGTCGCGATGACGCCCAAGCACCGCCAGCGCGCTCTCGCCGATGGAGCCCGTGGAGCCCAGCACCGCCACGCCGCGCATCAGGCCAGCCCGAAGAAGCGATAGATGGCCGCCGCCAGGGGAATGGCGAAGTAGAGCGAATCGAAGCGATCGAGCACGCCCCCATGCCCCGGGATCAGGTTGCTCGAGTCCTTCACGCCCGCTTCGCGCTTGAACAGCGACTCGACGAGGTCGCCCACCTGGCCGAGCACGGCGAGCAGCAGGGCGATGATGAGCGCGGGACCGAGAGCCGCCGGCAGCCCGACACGCGGAAACACGCCGAACGCGAACAGCGGCGCCACGAGCAGCGCACCTACGACGCCCGAGATCGCGCCTGCGCGTGTCTTGCCGGGGCTCACCGTGGGCGCGAGCTTCGGCCCGCCGATGCGCCGACCGCCTTCCATCGCCGCGGTGTCGCAGACCCAGATCACCACGAGCGGGAAGAAGACCAGCGCCGTCCCGGCCCACGACCTGGGGCCGTGCTGTCCATGGCGGATCGCGAGCAGGAAGGCGGGCAGCGCGCCCGCGTAGAGCACGCCGAACAACGTCACGGCGGTCGCGGCCAGCGGATTCGCCGTCGGCGCGCGCGCCATGAGCGTCCAGGTGAGGAGCGCCAGGATCCACACGGCGCCGGCGTAGGGCCATGCCGCAGCCACGCCGGTGGCCCACGGCGCCCCGGAGAGCGCACCGAGCGTGAGGGGCGCGAGCAAGGACGTCGTGGCAAGACCCAGCGTCACGGCGGGCTGCACGTCGTGCTTCGCGGCGATGGCGTACAACTCCTTCACGCCCAGTACGCCGACGAGCGCCACCAGCACGGCGAGCGGCCAGCCGCCCAGCCACACGAGCAGGAGCGCCAGCGGGATCGCGACCACCGCGAACGCCACCCGCTGGACCATGTTGCGGTCAGCCATGGAACCGGGGAGCCGTCAGACGGTCACCTTGCCGAAGCGCCGCTCGCGGCGCTGGTAGTCGAGGATCGCCTCGAACAGCGTCTCGCGCGTGAAGTCCGGCCACAGCACCGGCGACACGAACAGCTCGGCATAGGCCAGCTGCCACAGCAGGAAGTTGGAGAGACGCTGCTCGCCGGAGGTGCGGATGAGCAGATCGGGGTCGGGCCACGGCGCGGTGTACAGGCGAGACGCGATGGCGTCCTCGTCGATGTCTTCCGGCGACAGGCGCCCTGCAGCCACCTCGTCGGCGATGTTCCGCACGGCACGGGTGATCTCTGCGCGCGAACCGTATGAGACGCAGATGTTGAGGGCGAGCCGGTCGCCGCCGCGGGTGCCCGCCATGATGCGATCGACGGCCGCCCGCGCGCTCGGCGCGAGCCGGTCCAGATCGCCGAGGAAGGTGACGCTCACGCCCTGCTCGCGCAGCTCGGCCATCTCGCGCGCGATGTACTCCTCGAGCAGCGCCATCAGGGCCGCGATCTCGCCGGCCGGACGCTGCCAGTTCTCCTGGCTGAACGCGAAGAGGGTGAGCACGCCCACCCCCGCCGCCAACGCCCCCTCCACGGCCTCCCGCACCGACGACATGCCCGCCTGGTGGCCGAACGGTCGCGGCAGCGAGCGCTGGCGCGCCCAGCGGCCATTTCCGTCCATGATGATGGCGACGTGCGCGGGCACGGGGCCCGACTCGCGCACGCGGTCGAGGAGGCCTTCGGCCACGTCAGACTTCCATGATCTCCGCCTCTTTCGACTTGATCACGTCGTCGATGAGGCGGATGTGCTCGTCGTGGATCTTCTGGACGTCCTTCTCGGCCCGCGTCTTGTCGTCCTCCGAGATGTGCTCGAGCTTCTTGACCTTCTGGAGCACGTCGCTGCGCGCGTGACGCACGGCCACGCGGCCTTCCTCGGCGAGCTTGTGCACCACCTTCACCAGGTCCCTGCGGCGCTCCTCGGAGAGCGGCGGCAGCGGCACGCGGATGAGGTTGCCCTGCGACGACGGGTTGAGCCCCAGGTCGCCATCGCGGATGGCCTTCTCGATGACCTGCGTGAGGCCCTTGTCGAAGGGCTGCACGGTGAGCATGCGGGCCTCGGGCGCCGCGACCATCGCCACCTGGTTGAGCGGCACGTGCGAGCCGTACGCCTCGACGCGGATGGTGTCGAGCAGGCTGGTCGTGGCCTTGCCGCTGCGGATGCCGGTGAGCTCGCGCTTGAGCGCGTCGATCGCCTTGTGCATCTGCTCCCGGCCGTGCTTCAGCAGTTCGGGAATGGTGCTCATCGGACGATGGTCCCCACCCTCTCGCCCCGCAGGACGCGCGCGACGGCGCCGGGCTGGTTGATGTTGAAGACGATGATCGGAAGCTGATTGGCCTTGCAGAGCCCGAAGGCGTTGGCGTCCATCACGGCGAGGTTCCGCACCAGCGCCTCCTGGAACGACACCTCAGGCAGGAACTCCGCCGTGGGATCCTTCCGGGGATCGGCGGAATAGACGCCGTCCACGTTGGTGGCCTTGAGGATGACCTGCGCCTCCACCTCGAGCGCGCGCAGCACGGCGGTCGTGTCGGTGGAGAAGAACGGATTGCCGGTGCCGCCGGCGAAGATCACCACCCGCCCCCGGTCGAGGTGGCGCATCGCGCGCCGGCGGATGTACGGCTCGGCGACCGACTCCATCCGGATCGCCGTCATGACGCGCGTCTCCATGCCGAACTGCTCGAGGACGCCCTGCAGCGCGAGCGCGTTGATGACGGTCGCGAGCATCCCCATGTAGTCGGCCGAGACGCGGTCGAGGCCCTCGCGGCTCGCGCTGGCGCCCCGGATGATGTTGCCACCCCCTACGACGAGCGAAAGGCGCACGCCCATGGCGTGCACCTCCCGCACCTCCGTGGCGAGCGCCTCGAGCACCTGGGTGTCGAAGCCGAAGCCCTTGTCCCCGCCGAGGGCTTCCCCCGACAGCTTGAGCAGCGCACTGGAGTAGGCCAGCGCCATCAGCCCTCGCCCACCCTGAAGCGTGCGAACCGGATCACCGTGGCGCCCGGCACGGCGGCGACGAGCTGGCCGACGGACTTCGAGTCGTCCTTGATGAAGGGCTGTTCAAGCAGCGCGCGCTCCTGCGCGAACTTCTTCAGCTTCCCCTCGACGATCTTGGCCCGGATGTTCTCCGGCTTGCCCTCGGCGGCCACCTGCTCCTCGGCGATCCGGCGCTCGCGGTCCACGACCTCGGCCGGGATGTCGCTCGGTGCCACCGCGATGGGGTCGGCCGACGCGATGTGCAGCGCGATGTCCTTGGCGAGCGCCAGCGCGGCGTCGCCCGTGGCACCGGCGAGCTCGACCAGCACGCCCACCTGCTCGTTGTGGTGCAGGTAGTGACCCACGACACCGCCCTCGGGCGCGAAGTGCGCGACGCGGCGCAGCGCGATGGCCTCGCCCGTCTTGCCCGAGGCGAACTTCACCGTCTCGCCGACCGTGCTGTCACCGTACGGCTGCTCCAGATAGCCGCCCTCGGTGAGCTCGGCCACGCCCAGCGGCGCGTGCTTCGCGGCATCGGCCACGAGGCCCCTGAGGAGCCGCTTGAACTCGTCGTTGCGCGCCACGAAGTCGGTCTCGCTGTTGAGCTCGATCATCGCGGCCGACGTCGCACCGCCGACCAGCTCGATGCCGATCAGCCCCTGCGAGGCGGCGCGGCCCGCGCGCTTCTCGGCCTTGGCGATGCCCTTGGCGCGCAGGATCTCGGCGGCCTTGCTCAGGTCGCCACCCGCCTCCTCGAGCGCCTTCTTGCAGTCGCCGATGCCCGCGCCGGTGCGCGCGCGGAGCTCGCTGATGTCCTTCGTGGAGATCGTGGTGCCGCTCATGTGCCCGTCCCTGTCCGTTCCGTGAAGTGTATGCAAAACCGCCGCTCCAGGCCCGCAGGGGCCGGGAGCGGCGGCGCAGCCCTCGTCGCGGGGCCTCGCCTACTCGGCGTCGGCCGGTGCTGCGTCCGGCGTCCCGTCCTTCAGCCGGGCCGCGATGGCCTCCGGCTTCGGGCGGCGCTTGCGGCGCGGGCGGCGCTTGCGGCGCTCCGCGTCGCTGTCGCCCTCGCCACCGGTTTCCGTGCTGTAGGTCTCCGAGTCCTCGGCGTCGCCTGACTCGCCGCGTGCCGGCGAGGCCTGGCGCGTCTCGCGGATGATGTCGCAGAGCGCCGTCGAGATGAGCGAAACCGAGCGGATGGCGTCGTCGTTGCCCGGGATCGGCACCGTGATGACGTCCGGATCGGCGTTCGTGTCGACGATGGCGACGACCGGGATGCCGAGCTTGTTGGCCTCGGACACCGCGATCTTCTCCTTCTTCGCGTCGATGACGAACAGCGCGCCCGGGAGGCGGGACATCATCTTGATGCCCTCCAGGTTCCGGGACAGCTTCTCGCGCTCGCGGGAGAAGAGGAGCTTCTCCTTCTTCGTGTAGTTCTCGAAATCGCCGTCGGTGGCGCCCTGCTCGAGCTCGCGCAGGCGGCGGATCTGCTTCTTGATGGTGGCGAAGTTCGTCAGCGTGCCGCCGAGCCAGCGCTCGGTGACGTGGAACGCGCCCGCGTTGGCCGCCTCGATCTGGATGACGCCCTTGAGCTGCTTCTTCGTGCAGACGAAGAGCACGTTCTCGCCCTTGGCCACGACGCCGCGGATGAGCTCCTGCGCCTTGATGATCTGGCGCAGCGTCTTCTGCAGGTCGATGATGTAGATGCCCGAGCGCTCGGCGAAGATGAACCGGCGCATCTTCGGATTCCAACGGCGGGTCTGGTGGCCGAAATGAACACCGGCCTCGAGGAGTTCCTGGAGCTGCGGCTGCGACATGCGGGTCTGTGCTTCCTTCGTCGTGGGGTTGTGTCGTCCGCCGCGATCACCGGCTCGCCCGATCCCTCGCCAAGCTTGCGCTCGCTCGGGACACCCAGGTCCGCCTCCCGCGGCGTGCGGGATATGCTGCGGCGCCCAAGGGCGCCGCAGCGGGAACGACTAGCGCTTCGAGAACTGGAAGCGCTTGCGAGCGCCCGGACGGCCGGGCTTCTTGCGCTCGACCATGCGCGGATCGCGCGTCATCAGGCCCGAGGTGCGCAGCTTGGCGCGGTGCTGCTCGTCGGCCGAGACCAGCGCGCGGGCCACGCCGAGGCGGATGGCGCCGGCCTGGCCGGTCATGCCGCCGCCGCTCACGTGCGCCTTCACGTCGAACGCGCCGAGCGTGTCGGTCGCGGTGAACGGCTGCTGGATGTGCTGCACGAGCGAGGAGCGCGGGAAGTAGTCGCCGATGGTGCGACCATTGACGCTCCATTTGCCGGTGCCGGGCACGAGATACACGCGCGCGACGCTGGTCTTGCGGCGGCCGATGGCCTGCCAGCGGAACTCGGGGGCCACGCTGCTCATGCGCTCACCTTCCTGGACGTCGCCTGGAGTACGAAGGGCTTCGGCTGCTGCGCCGCGTGCGGATGCTCCACGCCCGCGTACACCTTGAGCTTGGTGCGGAGCTTCTGCTTGGCGAGGCTGTTCTTCGGCAGCATCCCGAAGACGGCCTTCTCGATGAGCCGGTCCGGGTGCTTCGCGAGCATGTTGCGCGCCGACGTGTACCGCTCGTGGCCCATGTAGCCCGTGTGACGGAAGTACTGCTTCGAGTCGATCTTCGTGCCCGTGAGCGCCACCTTCGACGCATTGATCACGATGACGAAATCGCCCGTGTCCATGTGGGGCGTGAACGTGGGCTTGTGCTTGCCGCGGATGATCTGCGCGACTTCGCTGGCCAGACGGCCCAGCGGCACGTCGGTCGCATCGACCACGTGCCACTCGTGCGCGAGATCGTCCTGCGTGGCGGTAAAGGTCTTCATGTACCCTGGGCTCTATTGGACTGCGTGAAACGGGTCAAGTCAAGACAGACTCGGAACATACAGGGAGGGGATGGCGCGGGTCAAGAGACGGTGGGCGGTCCCACTTCGAGCAGCAGTTGCCCCTTCTCCACCGTCGCGCCCGCCGTCGCCCGGACCATCTTCACGACGCCGGCGACGGTCGCCTTGAGCTCGTTCTCCATCTTCATGGCCTCAAGCACCACAAGTCCTTGCCCGGCGCTCACTTGGTCGCCGTCGACGACCAGCACCCGCACCACCAGGCCAGGCATCGGGGCCTTGAGGGCCTGTCCCACCGGCACGGTTCCCGGTCCGACCAGCGCCTGGACGTGGTGGGTGCGCTCGTCCACCACCGTCACGTCGTAGCGGCTGCCGCGGACACCGGCCACCCATCGGCCGAGCCCGTCGGGCTCGAGGGACAGCGTGAAGGCCCGGCCGTCGATCATGACCTGCTCGAGCGGGGTGCCCGGCACCGGCTCGCGGTGCGCCACCGAGGCCCGGCCGTCGACGATCACGCGGTCGCCATCGAGCTGCACCTCGATGGTCCGCTCGCCCACCGTGACGTGGTACTTCACGCGTGCTCCATGACGGCCACGGTCTCGACGTGTGCCGTCTGCGGAAAGAGGTCGAAGGCTCGCGCATGCACGAGCCGGTAGGCGCTCCCGAGCCGCGCGAGATCGCGTGCGAGCGTGGCCGGGTCGCAGCTGATGTACACGACCCGCGCGGGCCCGTGCGCAGCGATCGCATCGACGACGCGCGGCTCCATGCCGGCGCGCGGTGGGTTCGTCAGCACGAGCTCGGGCGGTTTCAGCCGGTCGAGCGCATCCTCGACGCGTGTCGCAAGCCGGCGCGGCCCGTCCGGCCCCCGCGCCACCGCGACCTGCACGGCGTGCTTGTCCCACTCCACGCTCTCGACCATCGCCCCTCGCTCGGCCAGCGCCGCGGTGGCTTCGCCGATGCCGGCGTAGAGATCCCACACGTGGCGGCCCGCCACCTCGCCCAGCCGGTCGAGTGCATGGGCGCGGAGCTGGTCGCCCATGGCGGGGTTGACCTGCTCGAAGACCGACGCCGGGAAGAGTTCGTCAGCGCCCCCGACGGCACGCGCGGCGCCACGTTCCGGCTGCCACCACACGGTGGCCGGCTGCCCGTCGGCGCGCAGACGCAGCGCCAGCTCGCGGCCCTTCGTCCACGCGTCCTCGCCCTTGGCGCGCAGGAGCACGTGCCGGCCTCCCGCGCGCTCGATGCGAAGCGTGAGCCCATCGAACGCGGCCGGCAGCAGGCTGCGATGCCGACGTACCACGCGCCACAGCGCCACCAGCCGCTCGTCGGCGATGAGACATGTCTCGAGCTCGAAGATGTTGCCCGGCGCGCCCAGCCGGTGAAAGCCGATGCGCTCGGCGCGTTCCGCGCGATGCAGCGTCATGCGCGCGCGGTAGTGCCACTCCGCCGGCGCCGACTCGAGGTCGGGGTCGGCGATGTCGAACTTGCCCAGCCGCCGCAGCGCGTCGCCCACGATGGCGCGCTTGGCGGCTTCCTGGGCCGGCACCGCGAGGTGCTGCAGCTGGCAGCCTCCGCAGCTGTCCCGTACGTAGTGCGGGCACGGCGGCACCACGCGCTCCGCCGCATGCTCGACGATGTCCGCGATGCGCGCCCGCGCGAAGCGCTTGTGCAACTGGACGTCGCGCAGCGTGAGCAGGTCGCCGGGCGCACTTCGCGGCACGAAGACGGTGCGCCCGTCCGGCAAACGCCCCACCCCATCGCCCCCCGACGCGATCCGCTCGATGCGGACCGGCTCAGCTGACGCCGTCACGCCGCGCCGCCTGCAGCCACGCCGACTCCCCGTCTCCCGTGCGACCATTGGGCACTGGCGCGCGTCGCCCGCGCGCCGCGTCCTCGGCCAGCGCCACGGCGATGACGATGTCGCGGGTGAGCGCGGCATCCTCCTCGAGAGTCAGCAGCTCCGGCCGGCGGTCAAGGAACTGGATGTCGATGTCGCCCTCACAGAAGGCAGTGTCGGCGAACAGCCGCCGGTGGAATGCCTGGTTGGTGGCGATGCCCGAGATCTGCAGCTCGTCCAGCGCACGCCGCATGCGATCGATGGCCTGCGGCCGCGTCGGCGCCCAGACGATGAGCTTGGCGAGCAGCGAGTCGTAGAAGAGCGTGACCTCGCTCCCCACCTCGACGCCACTGTCCCAGCGCACGCCCGGCCCGTTGGGCGCGCGCAGGTAGCTGATGCGTCCGGTGGCCGGCAGGAAGCC
>JBJMOZ010000120.1:0-6759 GCA_045803465.1 Gemmatimonadales bacterium
CCATATCGCACCGTGCGCGCCCCAGCGGCGTTGGTGGCGAGCATGCCGCCGAGCGTCACCCAGCGGCTGCTCGAGGGATCGGGCGGAAGGCGGAGCCCGTGGCGGCTCGCGGCGAGTGAGAGCTCGCCGTGGGTGATGCCCGCACTCGTGCGTGCGGTGCGGGCATCGGGATCGATCTCGAGCAGGGCCGGCGCCATGGCGGTGAGGTCGACGACGATGCCGGTGCCCACGTTGCCGCCGCCCATGGCGCTCCCTGCGCCGCGCGGCACGAGCGCATGCCCGCCCCGTGCCGCCCATCGAACCAGCGTCTGCAGGTCGGCAACGTCGGCGGGCACGGCCACGGCCGCGGGCATGATGCGATAGATGCCCGCGCCCTCGCTGTAGCTGGCCCGGGCGCGCTCGTCCGTGCGGAAGGTGCCGCGAAGGCTGGGAGGGAGCATGGCGGAAACGTATCGGTGAACCGGCGTGGCCGCAGTATGGTTCAGCAGGATCTCCTGGGACGCACCCTCGACTTCATCCGAAGGCGGGCTCCGCATGCGGGCAACCGTCGCCGCCATTCTCGAGACCGTGGACGTGCAGGTGGACGGCGCACGGTCCTGGGACATTCGCGTGCACGACGAGCGCTTCTTCCGTCGCGCCCTCACCGAGGGCGCCCTGGGCCTCGGCGAGTCGTACATGCAGGGCTGGTGGGACGCCGACAGCGTCGACCAGCTCTTCGCGCGGCTCGCGCGTCTCGACCCTCGCCGCATCCCGATTCCCTGGAGCCTCAAGTGGCTCCTGCTGCAGGACCGGATCGTGAACCGGCAGCGCCGCGCGCGGGCCCACCGCATCGGCGAGCATCACTACGACCTGGGCAACGACCTTTTCCGCGCCATGCTCGATCCGCGCATGGCCTACAGCTGCGGCTACTGGAAGGACGCCCGCACCCTGGCCGAGGCGCAGGAGGCCAAGCTCGACCTGGTGTGCCGGAAGCTCGGGCTCCGCGCCGGGCAGCGGGTGCTCGACATCGGCTGCGGGTGGGGGAGCTTCGTGCGCTTCGCCGCGGAGCGCTACGGCGTCACCGCCCTCGGCGTGAACAATTCCGCCGAGCAGACGGCGCTCGGGCGGGAGCTGTGCTCCGGGTTGCCGGTCGAGATCCGGCAGCAGGACTACCGCGACGTCACGGGCACCTTCGACCACATCGTCTCGATCGGGATGTTCGAGCACGTGGGGCCCAGGAACTATCGGGCCTACTTCGAGGTGGCGCGACGCTGCCTGAAGGAGGACGGCCTCTTCCTCCTGCACACCATCGGCAGCCACGCGGCTGGTAAGACGGTCGATGCCTGGACGGAGAAGTACATCTTTCCCGATGGGGCGCAGCCCTCCATCGGGCAGATCGCGGGTGGCATCGAGGGGCGCTTCGTGATGGAGGATTGGCACAACATCGGGGCCGACTACGATCCCACGCTGATGGCGTGGTTCGCCAACTTCGATGGCGCCTGGGCCACGCTGCGCGACCGGTACGACGAGGTCTTCCATCGCATGTGGAAGTACTTCCTGCTGAGCTGCGCCGGCTCGTTCCGCGCCCGGCGCAACAACGTGTGGCAGGTCGTGCTCTCGCCGCGGGGCGTGCCCGGCGGCTATCGCGGGGTGCGATGATCTCTGGCCGCCGGCCCCTTGCCAATCGACGCGCGTCTCGGGAGAATCCTCGCGGCGCCAACCCGACCACTCCCGGAGCGATGATGCGATCCCTGTACGCCACCCTCGTCGTGCTCGCCCTCGCCGGCTGCGGCGAGCGTCCCAAGTCCGCCGACGACTCCACGCCTGCCTCGGACAGCTCACTGCCCCGGGTGGCGATGCCGGCTGTCGGCCAGTGGAAGGGCGAGCTGCCTGCCGGCGATGCGGCCGCGCGGCGCTTCACGCTCGTGCTCGACGAGGATTATTCGGCGCTGCTGTACACGGAACTCGCGGGGAAGGGCACCGTCTCGGAGAAGGGGACGTGGTCGGCGGACGGTCCGGCCGTGACCATCCTGCTCACGGAGCGTGACGGCAAGCCCACCAACACCTTCCTTGGCTACGACCTGAGTGGCCGCACGATGACGCCGGCGGCAGGATGGGACTCGACGCTCTGGGGAGCGAACGGTCCGCCGGAGCTGCAGAAGAAGTAGCGCCCGCTCTAGGGGCGTGGCGGCCGCGGTGTCGTGGTCGGCCCCCCGACCGGAGGCCCTGCCGTCGTCGGCTCGAGGAGTGGCTTCCCGCCCAGCTTGTCCAGCAACGCCAGCGCGCGCTTCCACGCCGGGTGCGCCTCGGGCACCAATCGATCGAGCTCGCGCTCCGGCACCGACGGATCGGCCGCCGGCCGGTAGACGGGCTCGATCGTCACTCGGCTGTAGCCGGGCCGCTCCGGATCGATCCAGGTCCGCAGCTTCACCACGCTCGTGCCGACCGGTCGCCGCGAGGTGGGCTGCATCGTCGCCGAGTCGAGCCACTGCGACTCGGCGTAGGCGTCGATGGTGGTCTGGTGTGCGAGGGGCAGGCCATCCTCTTCCAGCGCGCGCATCGTCTTCTCGCTGACCGCCGGGCGCTTGCCCTTCACCTCGGCCGCTGGGGAGAGCGGGAGCGGATCGAGACGCGGACGCTGCGAGACGGGGCTGCAGGCCACCGACGCGACACTCGCCAGCGCGAGGAGCCGCCTCACAGCGCCACCATCGGCGGCGTCACCGAGTAGTCGTAGAACCCTCGCCCGCTCTTCCGTCCCAGCCATCCCGCCGCCACCATCTGCCGCAGCAGCGCGGGCGGCGCAAAGCGCGGCTCGCGGAACTCCTCGAACATGATCTCGCCGATCTTCACCGTCGTGTCGAGGCCGACGAAGTCGAGCAGCGTGAATGGCCCCATCGGGTAGCCGCAGCCCAGCATCATCGCGCGGTCGATGTCGGCGACGCCGCCCACGCCCTGCTCCAGCGCACGCACGGCGTCGAGCAGATAGGGCACGAGCAGCCGGTTCACGATGAAGCCCGAGCCGTCCCGCACGGCCACGGCATCCTTGCCGAGGCTGCGGGCAAAGGAGAGAGCGCGGGTGAACGTGGCCTCGCTGGTCGTGACGGCGCGCACCACCTCCACCAGGGGCATGAGCGGCACCGGGTTGAAGAAGTGGAGGCCGACGAATCGGTCGGGCCGGCCGCTGGCCGCGGCGAGGGCGACGATGCTGAGGCTCGACGTGTTCGAGGCGAAGATGGCGCCTTCCGCGCATTGCGGGTGCAGTTCGCGATAGAGCGCCGTCTTGAGCGCCAGGTCCTCGGTGACCGCCTCGATGACGATGTCGGTGGTGGCGACGGCGCCGAGGTCGGTGGTCCAGAGCAACCGCCGCAGGGCGGCATCGCGCGCGTCCGGGAGGAGCTGGCCCTTCTCGACGAACTTCGCCAGCGAGCGCTCCACGGCCGCCCGGCCGCGGGTCAGGGCGCCGTCGCTCACGTCGCGCACCACCGTGTCGAAGCCGCAGCTGGCCGCGACCTGCGCGATGCCGCTGCCCATCAGTCCGGCGCCCAGCACGCCGACCCGCTGGATGTGGATCATCGAGCGGAGGGCTTGTCGATGACCCGCTTGAGCTCGCCGGCGATCTGCCCGAGGAGGTTGACGGTGCGTGGCGGCAGCAGGTGTGCCGACTTGGTGCTGCCGCGCTCGAGATGATCCAGTGCCACCTCGAGCCCGAGCTGGGTGCGCTCCACGATCGGGCGGAACTGCCGCATCACGCCCCAGCCAAGCCCCACCGCCGCCGGTAGTGGCGCGAGTGCGATCGGCACGAAGGCGCCCAGCACGAGCATGACGGCGCTGCCCGCCAGGAAGGTCGAGCCGATCGCCGCAGTGCCGCCGACGAACTGGCCGCGCACCTGCTTGAGTTCCGCCGACAGGGACACGTGCGAGAACCCGGGCTCCAGCGTCGTGATCGTGGCCCCGATGAGGCTCGCGCGCTGGAGCATGAGCGGGCGGCCGCCGCTCATCGAGCGGCGCATGAACGCCTGCCACCCCGAGCTCGGCTCCCAGGTGATCCGCCCCGGCTGCGCGCGCTGCACGCGGAACGCCTCCTCGTCGAGATGCTTGATCAGGAACCGCTCGATCGCGTCGACCTCCATGGCGATGACCCGCTGCGCCGTCACCCGCGCCGGCCCCACCATGTGGTCGAGCATGCCCGCGGCTTCGGGCGGCGCCGGCTGCGACTGCACCTCGAGGATGGCCTGACGCAGGTGCCGCTCGGGAATGCCCACTTCCCGGCCCAGGGCCAGCACCTCGTCCGAGGAGAGCTCGCTGCCCACGTCGTGCTCGCCGGTCTGGAGCTCGGCGGCACGCTGCAGGATGCGCTCGAGCGTTGCGCGGTCGAAGCGCGCGGGCAGCTGCTCAGCCATTGTCCTTCCGGTGCTGCTCGGCGGCCTCGGCCCGCAGGCGCCCCATGATCTCGGAGAGCGCCTGCGAGTCCATCGCGCGGCCAGTGGGCTCGCCCGGGGCGAGCGCCGGCGGGGGCGCCGGTGCGGGCGGCACGGCTGGCACGCCTGCCGCCTGGGCGCCGCTCCGCGCCGCCATCTCCATGAACGGCCGGAACATCTCGATCGGCACCGGGAAGATGGTGGTCGAGTTGTTCTCGGCGGCGATCTCCGTGACCGTCTGCAGGTAGCGCAGCTGCAGCGACGCCGGTTCGCGCGAGAGCGTGTGCGCCGCCTGTGCCAGCGTCTCGGACGCCTGCAGCTCGCCCTGCGCCGCGATCACCTTGGCGCGCCGCTCGCGCTCCGCCTCGGCCTGCAGCGCCATGGCGCGCTTGAGCTGGTCGGGCAGCAGCACGTCCTTCACCTCCACGGCCGACACGTCGATGCCCCACGGATCGGTGCGCAGGTCGATGATCTTCTCGAGCTGGGCGTTGATCTTCTCGCGGTCGGCGAGCAGTTCGTCGAGCTCCACCTCGCCCAGCACCGAGCGGAGCGTGGTCTGCGCCAGCTGGCTGGTGGCGTAGAGGTAGTCCTCGATCTCGATGATGGCCCGCGACGGGTCGGCGACGCGCATATATAGGACGGCGTTCACCTTCACCGTGACGTTGTCGCGGGTGATGACGTCCTGTGGCGGGATGTCCATCGCCACCGTGCGCAGGGAGACGCGCTTCATCGTCGCGAAGCCGAACGGCACGAAGGCGAGCCCCGGCCCCTTGGAGCCCCAGAACTTGCCCAGGAAGAACGAGACGCCGCGCTCGTACTGGCGCAGCACCTTGAGGCTCGCGAACGAGTAGGCCACCGCGACGGCAAGGGCGCCCGTCAGCAGGCCCATGGTCTCTCCCATGTCAGCTCATCCCTTCCACGATGACGGCGATCCCCTGCCCGCCGCCGATGCAGGCACTGCCAAGCGCGTAGCGTCCGCCGCGACGGCGGAGCGCGTGGAGCAGGTGCGCCGTAATGCGGGCCCCGCTGGCGCCGAGCGGATGCCCGAGCGCAATGGCGCCACCGTCCACGTTGGTGCGCGCCCGGTCGAGGCCCAGCTCCTTCTCTACGGCAAGGTACTGCGGCGCGAAGGCTTCGTTCACTTCCACCAGGTCCATCTGGTCCAGCGACAGCCCCGCGCGCTCGAGCGCCGCGCGGGCCGCGGGCACCGGCCCGATGCCCATGATCTCCGGGGGCACGCCCGCCACCGCGTACGAGACGAGCCGACCCAGCGGTTTCAGGCCCCGCTCGCGCGCGAACGCCTCGTCGGCCACCACCAGCGCCGCCGCGCCATCGGCGATGCCCGAGGCGTTGCCGGCGGTGACGAGCCCATCGGGGCGAAACACCGGCTGCAGTTTCGCGAGCGCTTCGGGCGAGGTGTCGGGCCGCATGCCCTCGTCCTTCGCCCACTGGACCGTCGTCTTCGACTTCCGGTCGGCGATCGGCACCGGGATCACCTCGTCGGCGTAGGCACCGGCGGCCCAGGCGTCACGCGCACGCTGCTGGCTCTGCAGCGCGAACTCGTCCACCTCGGCGCGGGCGATGCCGTACTGTACCGCGAGGTTCTCGGCGGTTTCCGCCATCGGCAGGTTGCAGTGGCTGTCACGCAGCGCGGCCCAGAGCGAGTCCTCCATGGCCGGCGCCTGCCCGAGCTTGAAGCCCCAGCGCGCGCCGCGCACGACGTGCGGTGCCTGGCTCATCGATTCGGTGCCACCCGCGAGCACGGCACGCGCCTCGCCGAGCCGGATGAGCTGGGCCGCCTGCGTGATGGCCTCGAAGCCGGAGCCGCAGAGCCGGTTCACCGTGAGCGCCGGCGTCTCGACGGCGCAACCGGCCCGAAGCCCGACGTGGCGTGCGAGGTAAATGGCGTCGGCGGAAGTCTGTTGTGCGTTGCCGATGACGACGTGGCCCATGTCCGCAGCCGCGAGTCCGCTGCGATCGATGGCGCATTTCGCTGCAATCGCGCCGAGATCGGTGGCGGAGAACTCCTTCAGCGTGCCGCCGAACGCGCCGAACCCGGTGCGAACGGCGCTGAGGAAGACGATGCGTGTGGTCATGGGAGCGGCAGGTGGGTCCCGGCGGTCAGGGGCGACCCGGAAGATAACTAGCCCGCGAGATAGAAATCGGCGAGCGCGCGCCGTGCGATCGTCAGGTGCCTGAGGCCCGCGAACACCGGGAGCAGCGCCTGCCGAAGCGCGAGCGAGGCAAGCATGGCGCTCAGCCGGTCGTGCTGCCGCTTCACCTCGAGCCAGCGTGCGAGCTTCGGCATGGCGTATCCCGGCTCGAGGATCTGCCGCGCCACCTCCTCGCCGCTCACGAGCGC
>JBJMOZ010000249.1:0-10121 GCA_045803465.1 Gemmatimonadales bacterium
CGGCTCGATGATGCCGAAGAAGTAGCATTGATCCGAAGAAAGTCCGGGCGGGAGCCGCAGACGCGGCCTCCCGCATCGGTCGTCCAGATGGCACTGGGGTAGGGAAGGGTCCGTAGGGCCCGCTGACCGGGCAGAGGAGGGGAGCATGGCGGCACAACGGTGGGGACGTAGCGGCAGGCACGGCGGAACGCTGGCACTGACCGCGGTGATGATCGTGGGGCTGCTGTCGGTGCTGGCACTGGCGATCGACCTTGTCATGCTCTACAAGACCAAGGGCGAGGCCCAGCGCGCGTCCGACGCTGCGGCCTTGGCCGGCGCGAGCGCATTCCAGGACTTCCAGGATCCGTTCGATCCGGCGGCGACCGACACCGCCAATTCCCGTGCCTATCGCTTCGCCCGCCAGAACTACATGACGGGTGGACGCATCGACTCCTCTGAAGTCACCGTGCAGGTGCTGCCCGACAGCTCGAAGGTACGGGTCTGGGTGCGGCGCGCCGCCGTGCAGACGTGGTTCGCCCGGCTGTTCGGCGTGAACAGCACCCCGATCGGCGCCGTCTCGGCCGCCCGGGCGCTCAACGCCTCCAGCTCCATGTGCGTGAAGCCGTTCGCCCTCGCCGACTTCTGGGGGGAGGCCACCCAGGATGCCAACGGCAACCGGCTGCCCGACCAGGGCTTTGGCCGGGGCAATAACGCCACGCCCGGCGAGACCTGGAACTACGACCAATCGACGGGCGACAGCTATACGCCGGCCGACCGCACCAGCATCGGGTCGGGCACGGGACTGGGCAGCGACTACCGCAATCCGCTGCAATTCGGCGGCACGCTCACGACGGCGCAGCTCGCCGACCCGATCACGGGCAAGGCCTACGTGAACGACGGCGGCCGGCCGCTGCGCATCAAGTACGGCGACCCGCAGACAGGGTATGCCCCGGGATTCTTCTCGCCCTGGCGTCCGCCGGGCAGCTCGGGCGGCAGCGACTACCGGGCCAACATCCGGACCTGCAACACGACCGAGATCGACCGCACCGAGTCGGCGGACTACCTGCGCGAGACCGGCAACATGATCGGCCCGACGACGCAGGGCGTCCAGGACCTGCTTGATTCCGATCCGCTGCACTTGACGTGGACCGAGCGGGACCAGAACGCCGATGGCGTCGTCGAGCAGGGCGAGTACGGCGCGACCGACCGCAACGGCAACTTCTACACGCCCGAGCAGCTGATCTCGATGAACAACCCGCGCGTCGGCGTCGTGCCGATGATGGATCCGGCGTACGCCATGGGCAGCGGTGGCGGCGGGAGCAACGCGCTCCGGTTCAACGGCTTCCGTTACATGTTCTTCGACGGATGTGTCGATGCGGCCACCGGTGCGCCGTCGAACCGGTGCGGCAACAACGACGTCGTGGTGGGCCGCTTCCTCACGCCGGCCGTGTCCGGCACGGGTGGTAGCGGTCCCGCCCCAGGTGCCCCGACTCCCGGGCCGGAGGTGAAGTACCTCCGGCTCGTCGAGTAGGCTCTTCAAGGAGCGCAATTCTGATCATGGCCAGCCGTCGCGCCATTCGCGGTATCCTCGTCACCACCGATCCGGCCGTCCGGTCGGCGGTGCAGGGCTTCCTGCGCGAGCGTCCCATGGACCTCACGCTGACGCTCGACCTGGACATGCCCTTCAAGGACTTCGGGCAGCCGCAGGTGCGCGAGGTGCGCGAAGCGGCCCCCGCGCTCCTCATGCTCGATCTCGACGAGGACCCGGCCCTCGGCATCGCGCTCGCGAAGCACCTGGTCGAGAGCGCGCCGGAATTGACCGTCGTGGCCATCGGCAACATGGCCACCACCGACCTGCTGCTCAACGCCATGCGCGCCGGTGTCGCGGAGTTCCTCCCGAAGCCGGTGACCGTCCAGGCCATGGAAGAGCTTCTCGGCCGCGTGCGCAGCCGGGTGGAGCGCACCGGCAGCGACTCGCCCACCGAGGCGGGCCAGGTCTACGTCTTCTTCAGTGCGAAGGGCGGCTCCGGCTCGACCACGGTGTCGATCAACACCGCCATCGAGCTGCACAAGCGCACGGGCCGCCGGACGCTGCTGGTGGATCTCGAGACCGAGCTGGGCGAGACGTCGATCCTGCTGGGCATGCATCCCAAGTTCAACTTCGTGGACCTGATCCAGAACTTCCACCGGATGGACCAGGGCCTCATGGCCTCGTACATCGAGCGCCATGCGTCGGGCATCCACCTGCTCTCGGCACCGTTCCAGCCGGACAGCGTGCCCACGATCACGGAGGAGCAGGTGCGCCGCGTGCTGAGCTACCTGCGCGGGCACTACGACTACGTGGTGGTGGACACCTCGAAGTCGTTCGGCCCCGCGACGCTTGGCGCATTCGAGCAGGCCGACAAGGTGTTCCTGGTGGCGACCGTGGACCTGCCGTCGCTGCGAAACATCCAGCGTGCGCTGCCACTGGTGCGGCGCGTGACGCCGGCCGGCGATGACGCCACGCACCTGGTCATCAACCGGTTCGACCCGGCCGGCGAGGTCACGGTGGCCGACATCGAGAAGTCGCTGCAGATGCCGGTGTACGCCACGCTCGCGAACGACTACGAATCGGTGATCGCGTCGATCAACACGTCGAAGCCGGTGATCCTCAACGGCACCAAGTCGCCGTACGCCAAGAGCATCAAGCAGCTGGTGGACCGGATCGTCGGCGGCCCGACCGCCTCGGGCGATCAGCGCGCCGGACTCATGGGTCGCATCACGGGCATGTTTCGCGTGCCCGCGGGCGGCACGAAGAAAGAGGGATGATCGATGGGTGACCCGATCGCACGGAATCCGCTCCCCTGGGAGCACCCGGACGGCGACCTGCCGGCCACGACCAAGATGCCCGTCGCGCGCACAGGTGCGCCGGCAGAGCCACTGGCCGCGGACGGCGGGCTTACCGGCGACCAGCAGCACGAGCGCGCGCTGCTGCGCGGGCGCATCCACCGCAAGCTCCTCGAGCGGCTCAACCTGGCGAACCTCGAGAAGATGGAGCGCGAGGCGGTGCAGGAGGCGATCCGTCGCGTCACCCACGAACTCCTCACCCAGGAGAAGGCGCCGCTCAACTTCGAGGAGCGCGAGGAGACCGTCGCGCAGGTGCTCGACGAGATCTTCGGCCTCGGGCCCCTCGAGCCGCTCATGAAGGACCCGCAGGTCACCGACGTGCTGGTCAATACGTGGAAGAACGTGTTCATCGAGCGGCACGGAAAGCTCGAGCCCACCGACATCCGCTTCCAGGACGACCGGCACCTGCTGCAGGTCATCGACCGCATCGTGTCGGGCGTAGGCCGCCGCATCGACGACAGCTCGCCGATGGTGGACGCCCGCCTCGCCGACGGCTCGCGCGTCAACGCCATCATCAAGCCGCTCGCGCTCGACGGCCCGCACCTCTCCATCCGCAAGTTCCGCCGGGACGCGCTCCGCGGCGAGGACCTGATCCGCACCGACTCGCTCAGCGAGCCGATGCTCGAGCTGCTCAAGGGCGTCGTGAAGGCGCGGCTCAACGTGCTCATCTCCGGCGGCACCGGCGCCGGCAAGACCACGCTGCTCAACGTCATGTCGGGCTATATCCCGGCCGACGAGCGCATCGTGACCATCGAGGACTCGGCCGAGCTCCAGTTGCGCCAGCCCCACGTGGTGCGCCTCGAGACGCGCCCGCCCAACATCGAGGGCCAGGGCGCCATCCCGCAGCGCATGCTCGTCATCAACGCCCTGCGCATGCGGCCCGACCGCATCGTCCTCGGCGAGTGCCGCAGCTCGGAGGCGGTGGACATGCTGCAGGCGATGAGCACGGGTCACGACGGCTCGCTCACCACGCTGCACGCCAACACACCGCGCGACGCCCTCTCGCGTCTCGAGACGATGATCGCCATGGCGAGCCTCAACCTGCCCGAGCGCGCCATGCGCCAGCAGATCGCGAGCGCCATCCAGGTCATCATCCAGGTGGCCCGCATGGGCGACGGTACCCGCAAGGTGACGCAGGTCTCCGAGGTGGTGGGCATGGAGGGTGAGGTCATCACCATGCAGGACATCTTCATGTACGAGCGCCAGGGCACGGCCGAGAGCGGCAAGGTGATGGGGCGCTACAAGGCCACGGGCATCCGGCCGAAGTTCGCCGATCGCCTGCAGGCCTACGGCATCAAGGTGGGTGCGCTGCTGTTCGACAACACCGACCTCGACGCGCCCACGTTCCGCGAGCGCCGCTGAGCCGCCCATGAACGCCACCCTCATCACCGCCATCATCATCTTCGCGGCCGTGACGCTCGGGACGCTCTCCCTGGCGCTCGCCGTGGAATGGCTCCGCGGGCGCCGCCTGTCCCGGTCGGTGCTCACGCAACTGCGGTCGTTCGCCGAGCAGCTCGACGAGCAGGGCTCGGCCATCATGAAGCAGCGTGCCGAGGAGGACTGGACGTCCGCGCTGCAGCGCCGGGTCCCCTCCTTCCGCGACCTCGCGATCCTGATGGATCGTGGCAAGACGGACTGGGGCATCGGCACCTTCGTGCTCGCGAGCGCGGGACTGGGCGTGGGCCTCGGGCTGCTGGTAGGCCTGGGCATGCAGACGATGCTGGGCGGCATCGTGTTCGCCGTCATCGGCGCATCGATGCCCTACATGGTCGTGAAGCGCCGCGCCGCGGCGCGCATGGACAAGTTCGAGGAGCAGCTGCCCGACGCCATCGACCTGATGACCCGCGCCATCCGCGCCGGCCATCCGATCAACGCCGGCTTCCAGATGGTGGCCGAGGAGGCGAGCGAGCCCACGGCGGGCGAGTTCCGCCGGGTATTCGAGGAGCAGCGCTTCGGCCTGCCGTTCGAGGATGCCGTGTATGGCCTCGCCGACCGCGTGCCGCTCGTCGACACGCGCATCATGGCCACGGCCATGCTGGTGCAGCGCGAGGTGGGAGGCAACCTGGCCGAGGTACTCGGCAACCTCGCCCACGTCGTCCGCGAGCGGTTCAAGATCCGCCGGCAGCTGCGCGTGATCACGGCGCAGGGCCGCCTGAGCGGCTACGTGCTGGCCGCGCTGCCCATCTTCGTCGGCCTGGCGATCTACCTGCTCAACCAGGAGTACGCGACGTTGCTGTTCACGCACCCGCTGGGCAAGGTGATGCTGGTCATCGCCGTGGTGATGCAGGTGATGGGCTACCTGTGGATCCGCAAGATCGTCAACATCGAGATCTGAGCCATGGTCCTCGTCATCGCCCTGCTCAT
Organism: Gemmatimonadales bacterium; assembly: GCA_045803465.1. Lineage (GTDB taxonomy): Bacteria > Gemmatimonadota > Gemmatimonadetes > Gemmatimonadales > GWC2-71-9 > JAGGAG01. The sequence goes on from JBJMOZ010000249.1 coordinate 5,230, forward strand.
CGCGGTCTCGCTCGGCACCTTCCTGCTGTGGGCGTTGCGCGTGCGCGTCGTGCAATCCGGCCTGGTGCGCCAACTGCAGACCATGCCGGCCGTCGGCGACTCCCCTGCCAATGACGCCCTGCTCCGCCGTCGCCGGCAGGAGCGATCGGAGCGACTCAAGCAGATCCTGGAGAACGTCGGCACGCGCTTCGACAAGGGAACGAGCGCTGCAGTGCTGCGGGACCAGCTCATTCACGCGGGCTACGATTCGCCGACCGCGCCGGCGATCTACCTCGGCGCACGCACCATCCTGACCGTGGGCCTGGGGCTGCTCGTCTTCACGGTGCTGCAACTGGCCGGCCTGCCGCAGCTGGGCGCCCTCCTCGGCGCGCTCTGGGGCTCGGCGATGGGCTGGATCGGGCCTGCGTTCTACGTGGGCGCCAAGATCAAGAAGCGCCAGCATGGGATGATCAAGGCGCTGCCCGACGCGCTCGACCTGCTGGTGGTGTGCGTCGAGGCGGGTCTTGGCCTGAACCAGGCACTGGTGCGCGTGGCGGAGGAGATCGGCGCGGTGAGCCCGGCGCTGGGCGAGCAGTTCCACCTCGCCAACCTCGAGATGCGGGCCGGCACGCCGCGCGAGGACGCACTCCGCCACCTGGCCGATCGCACCGGCATCGAGGACATCCAGTCGTTCGTGACGATGCTCATCCAGACCGACCGGTTCGGCACCGCGATCGCCGACGCGCTGCGCATCCATTCGGACACGCTGCGCACCAAGCGACGCCAGCGCGCCGAGGAAGCCGCGGCGAAGACGGCGATCAAGATGCTGTTCCCGCTGGTGCTCTTCATCTTCCCGGCGCTGTTCGTCGTCATCCTGGGCCCGGCCGTCATCCAGGTGATCGAGACGCTGGGCAAGGTGTGAGGACGGGGCGCGTCGTCGAGCGGCCGAGCGGTCGGGCGATCGCCCATCGCGTGGGGCGCGCCGACCGCTGGTGGCAACGGCTCCGCGGACTGCTGGGGCGGGACCGGCTGGACGAGGGTGAGGGGTTGCTGCTGGTGCCCTGCCGTGCGGTACACATGATGGGAATGCGGTTGACGCTCGACGTGGCGCTGCTCGACGCGAGCGGCTGCATCGTCGCCGTCTTCGAGGAGCTTCGTCCGGGCCGCGCCATCGCGCGCCACCGGGACGCGCACGCGGCGCTGGAACTGCCCGCGGGCGCCCTCCGGCGGGCCGCGCTGGCCCCCGGCGCCATGCTGGCCTGGGAGGAAACATCATGACGCACGCCACCACCGCTCGCCCCAAGGCGCCAACCGACCGGCTGATGCCGCCCGTGCCCGGCTCGCTCGCCGAAACGGGACTGTCGGGCGAGTTCGTCACGGACCTGCTGCTGAAGACACTCTACGTGCAGGGCGCCCGGTCGGGCGCCGAGCTGTCGGAGTTCCTGAAGCTGCCGTTCCCGCTGCTCGACGACCTGCTGATCGACCTGCAGCAGCGCCGGTACGTCGAGGTGCGCGGCACGCGCGGGGTGAACCGGGCCTCCTACGTGTTCGACCTCACCGGCGATGCGGGCCGTGGCCGTGCGCGCGAGTCGATGGACTCGAGCCAGTACGTGGGGCCGGCGCCGGTGCCGATCGCCCAGTACCGTCACTGGTCGCACCTGCAGTCGATCCGCCACGCGCGGGTGACGCGGCGCGAGGTGGAGGAAGGCTTCAGCTGGATGGTCCTGCCGCAGGAGACGCTCGACGAGATCGGCCCGTCGCTCAACTCGGGCAAGTCGCTCTTCCTCTACGGCGATGCGGGCAACGGCAAGACGGCGATCGCCGAGACGATGGCGCGGCTCATCCCGGGCACGATGTTCGTGCCGTTCGCGATCGAGGTGGACGGGCACATCATCGTCACCTACGACCCGGTCTATCATCGCCGCGTCGACGGCGTGGATCCGATGAGCATGACCTCGCAGGTGGAGAGCCTGTTCAGCAGCGAGATCCCCTTCGATCCGCGTTTCGTCGAGGTGCACCGGCCGGTGGTGCTGACGGGCGGCGAGCTGATGATGGAGCAGCTCGACCTGCAGTACGACGAGAACGCGAAGATGTACCAGGCGCCGTTCCAGGTGAAGGCGAACGGCGGCGTGCTGATCATCGACGACTTCGGCCGCCAGCGCATGGAGCCGCGCGAACTGCTCAACCGCTGGATCGTGCCGCTCGAGAAGCGGGTGGACTTCCTCACGCTGCACACGGGTGGGAAGTTCCCGGTGCCGTTCGACTGCCTGCTCATCTTCGCGACCAACATCGCGCCGACTGAACTGGTGGAGGAGGCGTTCCTGCGCCGCATCCACTACAAGATCCGCGTCGAGAGCCCCGACCGCGTCATGTACGAGCGGATCTTCCAGCGCATCTGCGAGGATCGCGGCCTCGCGTACGATCCGGCGGCGGTGACGCAGGTCTTCCACGAGTTCTACGAGAAGCACCGCATCGCCCCGCGCGGCTGCCATCCGCGGGACGTGGTGGATCACCTGTTCGACATCGCCATGTACCTCGACGAGGCACCCGCCCTGACGTCCGACCTGGTGCATCGCGCGGGGCGCTCGTACTTCCTCGACTTCCCCACGGCCGTCTGAGGCCCACGACTCAACCATGAGCGAATCCGCTGGCACACCGACGCCTGCGCCCCGACCGATGACGTCGCCAGGCGAGCGGGCACTGCTCACTCGCCTGGAGGCCCTCGAGAAGACCGAGGAGCGCCTCAAGCGACAGTCGCTTCTCAACCTGGTGGGCCTGGCTGTGCTGCTCGGTGGCGCGGCGGCGATGTTCTTCTTCGCGGCCCGGCGCGGCATGCCCGGCAGTGTCGCGGCAGTGGTGGAAGCGCGCGAGTACCGGCTCCGCGACCCGGACGGCAAGATCCGCGGCGCCTGGGGCTTCGCGGAGGACGGGGCCATCCGCTTCGTGCTCCAGAACGGCGATAACCAGCGCGCACTCCGGCTCAACCTGCTGCCGGACGGCTCGGCGGGAGTGACCTTTGCCGACAGCGCCGGCGGCAACCGCGTGGTACTCGGCCTGTTGAGCGACGGGACGGCGAGCCTGGTGTTCGCGGACGCGCAGGGCGTGTCCCGGAGCGTCTACAGCTTCTCACCGAGCGGGGCGAGCTCGGTGATCTTCGCGGACCGCAATGGGGTGACGCGGAGCGGGCTTGGGGTGGATTCCCGGGGGCACACGCTCTTCGCCGGCGATGCGGTGGGGGCCCCATCGGCCGAGGCGGAATCGACGCCGGATTCGGCGGCCGGTCCGGCGGACGCCAAGCGGCGATAGCGCGCGCCGGTATGGGTCGTGAGCGGGGGTGAATCAGTCGATTCACCCCCGCTTCGTTTCGTCCCCGATGCGTTCGGGTCTACGTTTCCCGACATGAACCAGTGGGATGTCCTCGTCATCGGTGGAGGGCACGCGGGCGCGGAGGCGGCCGCGCTCTCGGCGCGCATGGGTGCGCGGACGCTGCTGGTGACGCAGCGGCTCGAGACGATCGGGCAGATGTCGTGCAATCCAGCCATTGGCGGCATCGCCAAGGGGACGGTGGTGCGCGAGGTGGATGCGCTCGGCGGCATCATGGGCCGCGCCACCGACCTGGCGCGCATCCAGTTCCGGATGCTCAATCGCTCGAAGGGGCCGGCGGTGTGGTCGCCTCGAGCGCAGTGCGACCGGGTGCTGTATCGGCGCGCGGTGCGGGCACTGCTCGACGAGCGGCCCGGACTGACGATCGTGGAGGCGACGGTCGCGGGCTTCCTGCTCGAGGGTGGGGCGGTGATCGGCGTGCGCGCGAGCGATGGCTCGGAGCTCAGGGCGCGGGCGGTGGTGGTGACGGCGGGCACTTTCCTGCGAGGGCGCATCCACGTGGGGCTCGCGCCCGAGGTGCCGGCCGGCCGAGCGGGTGATGCGCCCTCGGTGGAGATGGCACAGTCGCTCGAGGCGCTGGGGCTCGAGGTGGGTCGCTTCAAGACGGGGACGCCACCGCGCATCGATGGGCGCAGCGTCGCATTCGACGCGTTAGTGCGCCAGGATGGCGACGAAGCACGCTATTGGTTCTCCTCGCACGTGCGCGCGACGCATCCGGAGCAGCGGCCATGCTGGCTCACCTGGACGAGCGAAGCGACGCATGCGCTCATCGCCGAATCGCTCGCGGCAAGCGCGCTCTATGGCGGGGCGATCAGCGGACGTGGTCCGCGCTACTGTCCATCGATCGAGGACAAGGTGGTGAAGTTCCCCCACGCCGCCCGGCACCAGGTGTTCCTTGAACCCGAGGGGCTCGACACCGACGAGATGTACGTGAACGGCCTGTCGACGTCGCTGCCGGCCGACGTGCAGCTGGCGTTCCTGCGGACGGTGCCGGGCCTGGAGCGCGTCGAGATGACGCGCGCGGGATACGCGATCGAGTACGACTACTTCCCTCCCACGCAGCTCGAGCGCACGCTCGCGAGCAAGGCGGTGCGCGGTCTCTTCCTCGCGGGGCAGGTGAACGGCACGACGGGCTATGAGGAAGCGGCAGCTCAGGGCGCGGTGGCGGGCCTCAATGCCGCGGCGCATGCACTGGGGCGGGAGCCCGTGGTGTTCTCGCGGGCGGAGTCGTATTGCGGGCTGCTGGTGGACGATCTGGTGACGCGTGGAACGGACGAGCCGTACCGGCTCTTCACATCGCGAGCGGAGTATAGGTTACTACTACGTCAGGATAACGCGCTGAGGCGCATGATAGCTCCTGCCATGCGCTTGGGACTGCTCACCCAAGCAGAATTGACGGCCTCGGAGGGGCGGCTCAGGCGCGAGGAGCAATTGCTTCAATTGGCAAAGGGCACGTCGGCCACACTTGCCGCACGCCACAGCGAGCTCGGCGTGGCTGCGAGCGTTACCCAGAGTGTTGCCCAGTGGGC
>JBJMOZ010000261.1:0-7239 GCA_045803465.1 Gemmatimonadales bacterium
TGAGTGTGCCGATCGTGCGTGCCGGAGCCTCTGGTTGTTGCGCTGGGAGCGGGCGGGAAGCCGTAGCGATCAGGAAAACGACGGCGAGTCCTGGCGCCAGCGAATGCATCGTGGGACGCTCGAATGATTTAGATGAGAACGATTATCAAGTAGTTATATCCAAGCTACTATCCGAATGGGGATCCGGTCAAGCGGGATTGCGCCGGTCTCACCGGATGGCGGCAAGGATGCAAACAACTCGACCCCCCGCAGCAGACTGGAGCCGCCGCGGGGGGTCGAGCTTCGACTCGCGACTTCAGGTCGAGGACTTCCCGAGCTTCTGCTGGATCTCCTGTGCGCGGGACAGGTGCTTCTCGATCACCGGCCGAGCCTGCTCGATGAGCGCCTTCAACTCGGCGTTCTGCGCGGCGCCGTGCGCCTGGTTCACCAGATCGAGCACCGACTTGTGCATGGTGACTTCCTGCTCGATGTACGTCCGATCGAACTGCTCGCCCTTGGGCGCGGCCTTGAGCGCGCTCATCTCCGCCTGTGCCGCCGCCGGCAGCGGGTCGTTCGCCGGGGCCTCTGGCGTGACTCCAAGCTTCTTGGCGAGTTGCTGCCCTTGCGCGCGCAGCGCGTGATGCTCGCCCATCATCAGCTTGGCGAAGGCCTTCACCTCCGGGCTGGTCGCGCGGGTCATGGCGAAGGCACCCGACGCGCTGTCGGCCTTGTTCGCCTCGTCCAGTAGCGCGACGATATTGGCGTCCGAGAGCGAGTTGGCGGCCGCACTCGCCCCAGAGGACGTGGTGGATGGCGTTCCGGTATCGACGGTAGGCGCCTGTGCCGTTCGATCGGCCGTGTCCGTTCTGGTTGTCCTGTCCGACCTGTCGCTGCAGGCCCCAATCAGCAGCAGCCCGAGTCCCAGGACTGCCGCCTTCGGGTATCGCGCCGGTGCACTGCGCATAGCTCCTCCTCATGCATGGGTGGCGCACTGATCGACTGCACTCAGGTACTCGGTCAGGTCCGACCTTTGTTCCATGGGGGTACGGCAAGGCGGGCCCACCCGGTTGCCCCTCGGGCTGGTGTCCATGTCGATTCAAGGCCGAGTCGTTCGACGCATCAATGAAGACCCGCGCCCTCGGTCCACCCGTCCCGGGTGCCGGGCGCCAACCGCAACGGAGGGACGACGATGCGATTCATGGTGATGGTGAAGGCCAACCGCGACACCGAGCAGGGCATCATGCCGAGCACCGAACTGCTCACCGCGATGGGCAAGTACAACGAGGAACTGGTGAAGGCCGGCATCCTGCTGGCCGGCGAGGGACTGCAGCCGAGTGCGAAGGGCGCGCGCGTACGATTCTCCGGCGACAAGCGCACCGTGGTGGACGGCCCGTTCGCGGAGACGAAGGAGCTCGTCGCGGGGTTCTGGATCTTCCAGGTGAAGTCGCTGGCGGAGGCGATCGAGTGGGTGAAACGCTGTCCCAACCCCACCGGCGAGGAGTCGGAGATCGAGATCCGCCAGATCTTCGAGGTCGAGGACTTCGGCGACGCGGCGACGCCGGAGGTGCGCGAGCAGGAAGCGCGGCTCCGCGCTCAATCCGCCAACCGGCGCTAGGCGGCGCTGTCGTGACTGCCGGCGAGGTCCACCGCGCGATCGACGCCGTCTGGCGGATCGAGTCGGCCCGGCTCATCGCGGGCCTGGCGCGACTCGTCGGCGACGTGGGCATAGCGGAGGACCTCGCGCAGGACGCGCTGGTGGCGGCGCTCGAGCAATGGCCGGAAGAGGGCGTCCCGCGCAACCCGGGCGCGTGGCTCATGGCCGTCGCGAAGCACCGCGCCATCGATCACTTCCGGCGTTCCCGGCGACTGGAGCACAAGCACGCCGAGCTTGCCCGCGAGCTGGAAGAGCAACAGCACGTGACCGCGTCCGCAGTGGATGCGGCCATCGACGATCACGTCGGTGACGATCTCCTGCGCCTGATCTTCACCACCTGCCACCCGGTGCTCTCGGCCGAGGCCCGCGTGGCGCTCACACTCCGTCTCCTGGGCGGCCTCACGACGGAGGAGATCGCACGCGCATTCCTCACCAGCGTTGCGGCAGTCCAGCAGCGAATCGTGCGGGCCAAGCGGACGCTGGCGGAATCGCGGGTGCCGTTCGAGGTGCCGCGCGGAACCGAGCTCGCCGCACGGTTCGCGTCGGTGCTCGAAGTGATCTACCTCGTCTTCAACGAGGGCTATTCGGCCACGGCGGGCGAGGACTGGGTGCGTCCTGCGTTGTGCGACGATGCTCTCCGCCTCGGCCGTATCCTGGCCGAGCTCGCCCCCGCCGAGCCCGAGGTGCACGCACTCGTCGCACTGATGGAGCTGCAGGCCTCACGGCTTCGGGCGCGCGTCGGGCCGGGCGGCGAGCCCATACTGCTGCTGGACCAGGATCGAGGGCGCTGGGATCGGCTGCTCATCGGCCGCGGGTTGGCCGCGCTCGCGCGAGCGGAGACGCTCGGAGGCGTGCTCGGTCCCTATGCATTGCAAGCGGCCATCGCCGCCTGCCACGCGCGCGCGACTTCCGCGGAAGAGACCGACTGGACCCGCATCTCCGCGCTGTACGACGCGCTGGCCCAGCTCGCACCGTCACCCATCGTCGAGCTCAACCGCGCTGTGGCCTTCTCCATGGCATTCGGGCCGGCGGCCGGACTCGAGATCGTGGACGCGCTGCGTCACGAGCCGGCGCTGCGGTCGTATCACCTGCTCCCGGCTGCTCGCGCCGATTTCCTGGCGAAGCTCGGTCGCCGCGACGAGGCGCGCGCCGAGTTGGAGCGGGCCGCATCGCTGACGCGAAACGTGCGCGAGCGCCGCCTGCTGCTCAACCGCGCGGCGATGCTCGTGGATGACGGATGAGCCGCGATGGCACGATTTCACGGTGGCCCACTTAGGGCGCCGCCCGCATCCCACACCTGCAGCGCTGCCCCGACCCAATTCCTGCACCTGACCTGCACCGCCCTGCGGCTGCAACCGGCTGCATTCGGGCAGGCCGCCGTAACCCCCTGCCGCACCCGCGCTTGCCCCTCGTGCACATAGTCGCAGCCGTCGGACGGCATACCCGGCGCGCCTCCTGCCCCCTGCCGGTGCAACGATCCCGATGTCGGGTATGACCATTCGTGATGCCACGGCGATGGCACGCGGGCCCACAGTCGATCGGGCACTGGAACAGGAGGCAGCATGCGAAACCTCATTCCGAACCGCAGCGCGCTCAGCGTACGCATCGCCATGGGTGGCCTGCCCACATGCCTCGTGCTTGCGGTGCTCCTCGGCGCCCGCTCCACGTCGTCGGCGTCTGCCACCACGATCCGCCCGGGCCATCCCACCCTGCCGGAGCTCCTGCGCGAGTTGCGCAACGCGAAGCCTGCCCCGCAGCCGACGCTTGCCGACAGCATCGCGGCCGAGGCGGGGTTGCCGGACTCGATGCTGCACCGACCGCTCGAGAAGTACTTCAGCCGCTTCACGTCCGACCAGCGCATGGCGCGCCGCGTCACGAGGGCCGTCGTGCACTACGCCCGCGTCCACGACGTGGCGCCGAGCCTCGTGGCAGCGGTGCTCGTCACGGAGAACCGCACCTTGAAGCCCCGCGCCGCCAGCAGCGTCGGCGCCCAGGGGCTGATGCAGGTGATGCCGATGCACGCCGGGATGAAGGGCTGCCCGTCGGACGACCTGGTGAACGTGGAGAACAACATCTGCCACGGCACCCGCATCCTGCGCGACGTGCTGAACCGGGCGCAGACGACGCGGGGCGCGCTGCTGCGCTACAACGGCTGTGTCGCGGGCACCAACACGCCGGACTGCTGGAAGTATCCGCGCGCGGTGCTGGTGCGGGCGGGCCGGGTGCGCCAGCAGCTCCTCGTCGATTCGAACGCCTTCGCGCTCAAGGCGCCGCCGCTCGCCAGGCTGGCGGCCGTCACGCCCTGAGCACCGCCAGCGCTCGTCAGCGACCGCCGATCGCCTTGTAGAGTCCAGTGTAGGCGGTCGCCACCTCCGTTCGCCCGAGCGCGAGCAGCCGCTCCGATTCGAGCTGGGTCCGCTCGGCGTCGAGCACCTGCAGGAAGTCGGCGATCCCTTCGGTATACCGCATCCGCGCGAGCTCGGCCGCGTTGCGGCTCGCACCGCTCGACGCCTCCAGCTCCACGGCGCGCGCCCGCGCCGCATGGTAGCGCGTGAGCGCATTCTGCACGTCTTCCAGCGCCGCGAGCATGGCCTGCCGTTGCTCCACGCGCGCCGCGTCCTCCGACGCTCGCGCCTGTGACACCGAGGCCTGGATCCGGCCGAAGCTGAGCAGCGGCCAGCTGAGCACCGGCCCCACCGCATATCGGAAGCTGCCCTCGTCGCCGAGTCCGCTCGGATCGGTTGCCAGCAGGCCAGCCGTCGCGCCGATGGTGAGGCGCGGGAAGAACTCCGCCTTCGCCGCACCGACGAACGCCGACTGCGCCGCGGCGAAGCGTTCGGCCGCCTGCACGTCGGGCCGCGCCTGCGCGATCGCCTCCACGTCGCCCACATCCATCGAGTCGGGGAAGGCCGGCAGCGCCGAGACCGATGCGAGCTCCGTGGCGAGCGCCGTCGGCGCCCGGCCCAGCAGCACACCGATGCGATGCGTCGCCGCGGCCGCCAGCGCCGTGACGAGCGGGATCGACGCGCGCGTGGCCGCCAGCTGCGCGGTGGCACGCTCGGTATCGAACGCGGTGCCGCGTCCCGCCTCCAGCCGCTCGCGAGTGAGGTCGAGCGTGCGCTGCTGGTTTGCGCTGTTGCGCTTCGCCACCTCGAGCTGCTCCTGCGCCCCGCGCAGGTCGAAGTACGCGCGCGCCACCTCGGCCGCGATCGCCACCTGCACGGCGCGGCGGTCGGCCTCGCTCGACTCGACCAGCGCACCCTGCGCCCGCACATTCGAGCGCAGCCGGCCGAACACGTCCAGCTCCCACGCTGCATCGGCACCGACGTCCCACAGGCTCTCGTCCGGCAGTCGTCCCTGCACGCCAGGGAACGCACCGCCCCCGAAGCGCCGCCGAGTGAGGCTGCCGCTCACGCCGCCCTGCGGCAGGAGCTCCCACTTCGCGCCGCTCCGCGTGGCCCGCGCCGAGCGGACCCGCGCCTCGGCGACCTGCACGTCGAGATTGGCGCGCAGCGCTTCGTCGATCAGGCGGGTGAGCGTGGAGTCTCCGAGACGCCGCAGGTACTCGAGATCCGGGCCGGCCTGCTGTGCTGCCGGCGGGGCCGGCTCCTGGCGTGCACTCGCCGGGACGGCCGCGCCCACCTGCAGCGCGGCGATCACCACCATCCAATGATTACGCATGGACCAGCTCCTCCGAGGCCACACCAGCCGCGGGGAGAGCAATGCCCTCCTCGACCGGCTGGGCTCGGTGGTCTGCCGCAATGAGCGCGTAGAACACCGGCACCACGAACATGGTGAACACCGTCCCGATGATCATGCCGGCCACCAGCACGATGCCGATCGAGTTGCGGGCCTTGGACCCCGGGCCCGTGACGAACACCAGCGGCAGGTGCCCGAACACCGTCGCGACCGACGTCATCAGCACTGGCCGCAGGCGCGTGCCTGCCGCCTCGCGCAGCGCCTCGAGCTTGGCCCGGCCCTGCTCCTGCAGCTTGTTCGCGAACTCGACGATCAGGATCCCGTTCTTCGCGATCAGGCCCACGAGCGTGATCAGGCCCACCTGCGAGTAGATGTTGATCGTCGTCAGGTCGAGGTAGCTGAACGCCAGCGCGCCGGAGATGGCGAGCGGCACGGAACCAAGGAGCACAATCAGCGGATCGCGGAAGCTCTGGAATTGCGCCGCCAGCACCAGGTAGATGAGGACGAGCGCGAAGCCGAGCGTCACGGTGAGGGCCGAACCCTCGCGACGGATCTGGCGCGACTCGCCCGCGTAGTCGAGCACGATGCCCGGATCGTTCGTGGCGGCGGCCGCGGTCTCCAGCACGCGCAGCCCCTCTTCCTTCGTGACCCCGGGCTTCACGCCGCCGAACACCCGAACGGCGTTCCGCTGCTGGAAGCGCTGCAGCGTGCGCGGCGCCGCGCTCGACTCGATCCGCGTGAACGTGCTCACGGGCACGAGCGCGCCGCTGGGGGTCTTGATCTTGAGGTCGAGCAGCGGCCCGACCGTGGCGCGGTCGGCCTCGCCGATCTGCGGGATGACCTTGTAGCTCCGGTCGTAGTAGTTGAACCGGTTCACGTACCCGCCGCCCAGCAGCGTGCCCAGCTCGCGGCCGACGCTTGCGAGATCGAGTCCCAGGTCGGCCACCTTCTCGCGGTCGATGACCACCCGGGCCTCGGGCAGGTCGATCTTGAGGTCGGTGTCGACGTAGAGGAACTTCCCGCTCTGCCAGCCCGCGCCGACGATCTGACCGATGGTCTGCAGCAGTTCCTCGGGTGGCGCGTCGCTCTGCACCACGAGCTCGACGTCGTACTGCCCTGGCGTGGGCAGCGGCGGGTCGAGACGCGGGAACACCTGCACGCCCGGGATGCGCGAGACGGCGCCGTAGACTTCGGGCAGCATCTGCTCCGTGGAGCGCTCCCGCGTGCGCCAGTCGTTCGTCAGCATGCCGCCGAACGCTCCCCAGTTGGCACTGAGCGACCACATGAACTTCGCCTCGGGGAACGCCTCCACGGTGCGCACCACTTCGCGCGTGGCGCGGTCGGTGGCCACGAGCGACGCGTCCGGCGCGGCCTGCATGAAGAAGCTGATGTGGCTCTGGTCCTCCACCGGCGCCAATTCGCTCCGGCTGTTCTGGTAGAGTGGCACCGCCGCCACCATCACCAGCACCGATGCGGCCACCACTGCCCAGCGGATACCGAGCGCGCCGTCGAGCGCCTTGGCATAGCGCGCCCGCAGCCACTCGAAGCCGCGGTTCACGATGCGTGTGAGCCGCGTTTCCTCCCCGTGCTCGTGCACGAAGCGGCTGCTCATCACCGGCGACAGGGTCACCGCCACGATGCCCGAGACCACGACGGCCGCGGCGAGGGTGATGGCGAACTCGAGGAAGAGCATGCCGGTCAGTCCGCCCTGGAAACCGATGGGCGCATACACGGCCGCGAGCGTCACGGTCATCGCGAGCACCGGGCCCATGAGCTCGCGTGCGCCGATCAGCGCCGCGTCGATGCGCGTCCGGCCCTCGCGCACGTGCCGCTCCACGTTCTCGACCACCACGATGGCATCGTCGACCGCGAGGCCGACCGAGAGCACGATGGCCAGGATCGTCAGC
>JBJMOZ010000372.1:0-4918 GCA_045803465.1 Gemmatimonadales bacterium
AAGCGGAAGTTGTTCACCGCGTGCACGATGCGGCCGTTCTCCACCAGGAACGTGCCGTCGCGCGTGAGCCCCGTGTGGAGCAGCGTGCGCGGGTCCACGCTGCGGATGTACCAGAGGCGCGTCACCAGCACCGCGCGCTCGGTGCCCTTGATCAGTTCCTCCAGCGTGCCGCGCCCGCCGTCCATGCGATAGCGCGATGGCGGGGGCGGCAGCGCGACGCCCTTCTTCTCGGACCAGTAGCGTGAACCGTGCAGCGTGCGGAGCACGCCGTGCTCGATCCAGGTCTGCGCGGCATGCGGCCGGCCGTCGGAGGCCCACGGGGTGCCCGGCACGTCCGGATCCGCCGGGTCGGAACGCAACGACACCGCGTCGCTGAACAGCGCCTCGCCGATGCGGCTGCCGCCGCCCGGCTTGCTGAACGGGCTCCGTCCCTCGTCGGCCGACCGCGCGCCGAGGGCGAACATCAGCAGCGACACCAGCTCGGCGGCGGCGAGCGGTTCGAGGATGACGGCATACGTCCCCGGCGCGAGCTCGTGCCGCTCGCGCGAGGCCACGGCCTTCTCGGTCGCGACGCGTGCCGCGGCGGCCGCGTCGAGCCGGGTCACGTCGTTCTGGTCGACCGCCGCGGAACCCGAGCCCGCGTCATCCGACGTCCGCATCGTGACCGAATACTCGGCGGCCGTCGAGCGGTGGTACCCGAACAGGCCCGTGGAGCTGAGCCGCGCCTGCACGCTGCGGTTGTCCTCGAGATAACTCGCCGCCAGGCAGCCGCGCTCCTTCGCGGTGGCGAGCCCCGGCGCCGTGAGGCCGACACGATCGGCCGGGGAAAGGCGCGCCGTGGCATCGCTCCACGCCGCCGGCACCGCCGCGTACGTCTGGGGCCCGAGCGGTGCCACCCACTCGGGGTCCTCCGGCGCCAGCCGCGCGAGCTCCTCCGCCGCGCGCACGGTGCGCTCGAGCGTCCGGTCGTCGAGCTGGTTGCCGCTGGCACTCGCGCTCCGCCGCCCGAACCGTGAGGTCACCGTGACGACGTGATCCTCGTTGAGCCCGGCGGTGCTGACGGCGTTGCGCGCCGTGCGCACGTTGCCGCGCGCCGACGCGCGCAGGGCCACCTCGCAGTGCTCGGCGCGCGAGTGCTTCAGCGTGCGCTGCAGCAGCGCCCGCGCCTCCGCCTCGCTCAGGTCGATGGCGCTCATGCCGTCCTCCGCGCGGTGTTGAGGACCGTGACGCCGTCCACCCGCGTCGTGCAGCAGCCATGCGAGACGGGACTGACCTGCGACGGCTGCCCCTTGCCATCGTAGAACGACCCGCCGAGGCGGTAGTCCTTCTTCCCGCAGATGCCGGTGACCTTGTTCCAGAACGCCTGCGTGTTGGCCTGGTACGCCACGTCCTTGAGCATCCCGACGACCTTGCCGTTGCGGATCTCGTGGAAGACCTGGCCGCCGAACTGGAAGTTGTAGCGCTGCTGGTCGATGGAGTACGAACCGTCGCCGGAGATGAGGATGCCGCGCTCCACCCCGGCCACCATCTGCGCCGGCGTGAGCGATCCCTTGCCGGGCCGCAGCGACACGTTCGGCATGCGCTGGAACGCGACGTCGCGCCAGCTCTCGGCGAACGACGAGGCCTGCGGCGACTTGAGCCCGAGGATGTGCGCCTGGTCGCGCGCCGCCTCGAGGTTCACCAGCACGCCGTCCTTCACGAGGTCCCACTCGCCCGTCTTGATGCCGTCGTCATCCCAGCCGGCCGCGGCGAGCGAACCGGGCTGCGTGCGGTCGGCCACGAAGTTGACGAGCGGGCTGCCGTACTGGAACGCGCGGCTCTTCAGCTTGTCGAGCGTGACGAAGCTGGTGCCCGCGTAGTTGGCCTCGTAGCCGAGCACGCGGTCGAGCTCGAGCGGGTGGCCGACGGATTCGTGGATGGTGAGCCAGAGATGCGAGGGGTCGAGCACCAGGTCCCACGTGCCCGCCTCCACGCCCTTCGCGGAAAGCTTCTCCTTCGCCTCGGCAGCGGCGCGGCGCGCGTCGGTCGCCATGTCGTACGAAGCGCCCCACACCAGTGTGCCCGCCGGCGTCACGATGCCGTCCTGCTCGCGCCCCTCGAGGTACTCCCATCCCATGGCCACGGGCCTGGCAAGATTGGAGCGCTCGGCGAACCCCTTTTCCCGATCCACCACCGTCACGCTGAAGCCGGGATTGATGCGGGTGAACGCCTGGTCGATGTAGCTGCCGTCGGTGGAGGCGAAATACTTCTGGTCGCTTATCTGGTCGAGATCGAAGGAGACGAAGCTCGCACCGGCCGACAGCGCCGCATCGCCCACCGACACCAGGTATTCGGCCTTTTCCTTCACCGGCATCGCGAACGGGTCGCGCCGCACCGGCGTGCGCCACGTCACCTCGCCATAGCCGCGGGTGGGCGCGAGCTGCACCGGCTCGGACTGCAGCGAGGCGTTGGCGCGGGCAACGGCCACCGCCTCGCGCGTCGCGCCCACGAGCCCGTCGGTGGTGACGTCGGCGGTGGCGGCGAAGCCCCATGCACCTCCCACCAGCACACGGACGCCGGCCCCGTACGACTCGGCGGCCGACACGTTCTGGATGCTGCGCTCGCGGCCGCTGAGGCTCTGCGTGAGGTAGCGGCTGATGCGTACGTCGGCGTAGCTGGCGCCGCCCTGACGCGCCGCGTTCAGCGCGGCATCGGCGAGCGCCTTGCGGTCCTCGCCGCGGTCGCGGCGACGCGCAGTCGGCGCGGGCAGCCAGAGCGCCCCGGCAGCGACGCCGGCGTGCGACACGAAGGTCCTGCGATCCATGGAACGGCTCCGGGAGTCTCGGGGGGCGGGTGCCATCCGTCGTGGTGCGGCCAGCGCTGGGAACATTGCACCCGGGATGGCCAACCTCAAGGCGGCACCCGCCGTCCGCGAATCTGGTGCTGGGCCGCATTCGGCGATATCGCCGGGTCGGCGAGTGGCATCTTCGCAGGGTTGCCGAGTCGCGCGTGCCGCGCACATTGTAGAGCCGGATGCGATCCTCTCCTTCCTCCTACGCCCTGGCTGTTGCGGCCGTCTCCGTCTCGGTCGCGGTGCGCCTGCTGCTCGACCCGGTCCTGCACGAGCAGGCGCGCTACATCGCGTTCTTCCCGGCCGTCGGCTTCGTCGCGTGGATTGCCGGCCGGGGACCCGGGCTGCTTGCGCTCCTTCTCAGCGCGGTCGCCGTCATCTGGTTCCTGTTCGAGCCGCGCGGCACGTGGCTGATTCCGCTTCCCGAGGAGCAACTCGGCCTGCTGCTCTACCTCGTCGTCGGCGGCGCCCTGATCGCCTTGATCGAGACGCTGCGGCGCAGCCAGGAGCAGCTCAGGACCACGCTCGCGAGCATCGGCGACGCGGTCATCACCACCGACGCGCAGGGCCTCATCACCTTCCTCAATCCGGTCGCCGAGGCGCTCACCGGCTGGTCGTACGCCGAGGCGCATGGCAAGGCGCTCGGGACGGTGTTCCGCATCATCGACGAGCACACGCGCCAGCCGGCCGAGGATCTGGCGGCGAAGGCGCTGCGGGCCGGCAAGGCGGTGGGACTGGCCAGCCACACCCTCCTCATCGCCCGCGACGGCACCGAACGAGCGATCGAGGACAGCGCCGCGCCCATTCGCGCCCCGGGGCGCCGGATCGTGGGGTGCGTGCTCGTCTTTCGCGACGTCAGCGAGCGGAAGCGCACCGAGCTCGCGATGACGGCCGGTGCCGCCACGATGGAGCAGCTGGTGGCGAGCAATCCGTTCGGCGTCTACCTGGTCGATGCCGACTTCAGGCTGGCGGTGGTCGGCAAGGGCGCGCAGCGGGTGTTCACGAACGTGCACCCGCTGCTCGGACGGGACCTCGCGGAGGTGCTGCGCAGCCTCTGGCCGGAGCCGTTCGCCTCCGAGGCCATCGGGCATTTCCGGCGGGTGCTGGAGACCGGCGAGCCGTTCTACTCCTCGAGCACCGTCGAGCGCCGGGCCGACATCGACGCCATGGAGGCGTACGACTGGCGCGTCGAGCGGATCCGCATGCCGGACGGTCGCTTCGGCGCGGTGTGCTACTTCTACGACCTCACCGAGCGGCAGAGCTGGGAGCGCCGGCTGGCGGCGGCCACCGAGGTGGCGGAAGTCGGCGTCTACCAGTGGGACATCGGCACGAACCACTGCTACTTCGATGACCGCCTGCAGCGTTGGTGGAGCGTCGGCCCCGACGACTTCGTCACCATCGACGGCTTCCTCGAGGGGCTCCATGCCGACGACCGCGAGCGCGTGCGCGCACTGGTCCACGGCGCCATCGACCCGGACGGCGCGGGGCGCTTCACGGCCGACTATCGGGTCGCCCTTCCTGGACAGCCGCCGCGATGGGTGCGCGGCAGCGGGGCCACGGAGTTCGTGAACGGCGTGGCCGTGGCGTTGACGGGGGCGATGATCGACATCACGCACCACCTGGAGCAGGAATCGCAGTTGCGCGAGCAGGATCGCCGCAAGGACCAGTTCCTGGCGACCCTGTCGCACGAGCTCCGCAATCCGCTCGCTCCCATCCGGACCGCCGCCGACGTGCTGGCGCACGAGGGCCTGACGCGGGAGCAGGTGGTGTCGGCGCAGCGCATCATCAGCCGTCAGTCGACGCACCTGGCACGCCTGCTCGACGACCTGCTCGACGTGGCCCGCGTGACGCAGGGCAAGATGGTCCTGCGCCGGGAGCCGGTGCCGCTCGCGTCGCTCATCGACGCCGCGCTCGAGACGACCCGTCCGCTGATCGACGGCGGGCGGCACCACCTGCACGTCTCGCTGCCGCCGGCGCCCCTCGTCCTGTTCGTCGACCCGCACCGGATGACGCAGGTCCTGGCCAACCTGCTGTCGAACGCGGCGCGCTACACCGAGGCGGGGGGACGCATCGAGCTGAAGGTCGAGA